>JAWWPV010001266.1:0-2850 GCA_033854775.1 Trebonia sp. | reverse complement strand
CCAGGGAAGAAGCTCCCGATGACGTCCGCCAGCGGCGTAGTCGCGTCGCCCTCCGGACAGAGTTTTACGAGCTCATCATCGACTGGCTGCGACGTCGCGCCGTCTCTGCCGACGTCATCACCACGATCGAACCGTTAGGGACGTTGGGCCATGTCATCTCGCCGGCGCCTACACCCGCGAGGTAGGCGCGGGCCACGCGGATGGGCCCGCCATGCGTCACCAGGATGATGCGGCGGCCCGGTGAAGTGCTCACCAGTTCGCTGAGCAGGCCGGTCACGCGGTCATAGAGCTGCCGCACTGATTCCCCCCCGAGCGGCCGCGCGTCGGGATCCGTGACACGCCTGCCAGTCACGCCCAGTTCATGAGGGTCTACCTGATCGCTCGGGCGCCCTTCCGCGGCGCCGAGAAGCCGTTCCCGCAGCCGTGACTCAAGCCGGATGCCGACGCCCAGCCGGGCAGCGATGGCCAGCGCCGTCTCTACCGCGCGCCTCAGGTCGCTGGCCAGGATCAAGTCTGCGCCTGCGGCTACGAGGTCATCAGCAGCGCCGAACGCATCCTCGCGACCGGCCGTGGTCAGGCCGGGGGCCATCCGGGACTGGCCCTGGATGAGCCGCTCGCGGTTCCAGCCACTTTCGCCGTGACGGACGAGGAAAAGGGTGCCTGGTCGCTTCATGATGTCTCCCGACGTTGCCGTGGCGGGTCGCCGTGCTGCATACGCCGTCAGTTCTACGAAGCGATTCTGGACGTTACCTGGCCAGTGCCGGTAAGCGGGACCTGCCCAGGTGATCACGGTTGCCGTCGAGGGCTGCGCAGGCCACCGTGGCCCGGGCCGGTTGTGCTGCTGAGGTGGCGACAACGTCGGCTCGGGTGAGAACCCGGGCCACGCGCTCAGCGATCAAGAGATCACCGCGGCGCGTCGGATGCAGCCCGTCAGCAGCCCGCGGGAACTGCCAGTGGCTGCGCAGCGGGTCGATGACGATCGCGCGCGCATCGCTTTTCCGGATGGCCGACACGATGACTGAGTCCGTGGCCGCCTCCGCGGTTCGCGTGGCCGCGCTCGCGGCGGACGGCGAGAACACCGTAAGGAAGGCGAGCCTGGCGGACGGGGCCTCGCGCCTGAGGCGCCCAACCACGTTGGCGACGTGCTCCGCTTCAACCGCGGCCGGAAGCCGCTGGTCGTCGTGGCCGGCCTGGATGATGACGAGTGCCGGGTGAAGCGCGGCGAGATGCAGGTGATCGAGTAGCCGGGACAGGGGGCCGAGATGGTCGACGCCCTGTCTTGTGTAACCGGCCCCGGGCACTCCCAGCGTGACCGCGCGCCATCTGATGAGTTCCGCCAGCCGGACCGCCCAGCCGTCAGCCGGCTCGGGAGCACCCTCGCCGGCGGTGAACGAGGCACCGGCGACGACGAGCAAGGGACGTACCCCGGTCCGGGGCGAGCTAGCCGGAGTGACCCGGCAACTCGTGGCGATTCCCCGTCGTGCCGCGCCCTGGCCGCTGATCGTCCGGCTGACCCCAAACTGGCCGCGAACTCGACCCTCAGGAACCGGCTTGGCTTCGCCGCCAGGGCCCCCGGACCGCACGGCGGCGATCAGACCCGCCATCACTACGAGCGCCGCGGCCGTGAGCGCCAGGCTACGGCGCTGCACCGCCCTCGATGGCATGGCAGGACTCCCGGAGTAGCCGGATGTTCCGGACGCTGACGGGGCAGGACATGCTCAGGACAGCGACGGCACCCACGCTAGCCTGTATCGTCCGGGCGCTAGGGTGGGAGCCGTGGCCGACTTCGATCCCCGCACGCCGTCCATCGCCCGGGTCTACGACTACCTGCTGAATGGGAAGGATCATTTCGCTGCCGACCGGGAGGTAGCGGAGCAGTTGCTGGCCGTCGCCCCGCTGACGGCCGCGGTGACGCGGGAGAACAGGCAGTTTTTGGCCCGTGCCGTGACGTGGGCGGCGAACCAGGGCATCAGCCAGTTCATCGACTTGGGCTGCGGCATGCCCACTGTGCCGAACACGCACGAGACGGCCCTGGCGATCACCCCGGGCGCGCGGGTGGCGTACGTCGACAACGACGCGGTGGTGCTCAGTCACCTGCGCGCGCTGGCCGCCAAGGGCAATCCCGGCGTGACCGTGGTGGACGGCGATGTGCGCGAGGCCGACGCGATGGTGAGCGCCGTGGCCGGGGGCATCGACCTGGCGGAGCCGGCCTGCCTGCTGATGGGGTTCCTGCTGCACTTCTTCACGCCTGATGCCGCGCGGGACCTGGTGGCCAGGTACGCCGCAGCGCTGGCACCCGGGAGTTATGTTGTGCTGTCCGCCGGACGCGGCGACAGCGACAGGGCGGACGAGGGCTTCGGCGCCTATTCCGCCGGGGCGACGCGGGTGTATAACCACTCGGTGCCGGAGTTCGCCAGCTTCTTCGGCTCCCTGGAACTGGTCCCGCCAGGCGTGGCTGACGCCCGGGAGTGGCGTCCGGACTGGGAACAGCCCGTGCACCTCCCGCCCCGCGAGGGCCAGGTCATCGTGGGCGTCGCCTGTATCGGCTAGGCAATCATCAGCCCGAGCAGCGAACTGCACCAGTCGACCCGCGAAGGTCCACGTTCGCGTCCACTCAGTCGAGATCGAACTCGTTGCCCTCGATGTCCTGCATCACGAGGCACGACTCGTTGTCGCCATCGGCAACTAGTAGTCGCACGCGTACCGCGCCGAGCGCGGCCAGCCGTGCGCATTCGGCCTCAAGTGCGGCCAGGCGCTCTTCACCCACGAGCCCGGTGCCGACCCGCACGTCAAGATGCAGCCGATTCTTGACGACCTTGCCTTCGGGAACGCGCTGGAAGAACAGTCGCG
>JAWWPV010001265.1:0-4450 GCA_033854775.1 Trebonia sp. | reverse complement strand
CCACGTCTATAGTGGCATATATCACGTGCAGTATTGAATAAGCGCTCTACACCAGCTCCAGTAGCTGGAATAGAGAAGAGATCTCGAGCTATACGAGCTAAGATAGGGTATTTGGTCTGGTTCCCTCGGGCCAAGGCGCTGGAAGCCGCCGCTGAGGTTCTTGTGGAAGCCGAGGAGCGAACCGGGGCAAGGCAGGCGTTCGAGCAGGCGGTCGAGATCTACGAGTTCCTCGGGGCCGAGGCGGACCTCAACCGGGTCCAGTCGGAGTTCCGGGCCTACGGCATCAGGCGCGGGCCGCACAGCAAGCACCGGCGGGCGGTCAGCGGGTGGGACTCGCTCACCGATTCCGAGCTGAAGGTCGCGGCCTTCGTCGAGGAAGGGCTGTCCAACCCGGAGATCGCGGCGCGGCTCATGCTCTCGCGGCGGACGGTGGCGACGCACGTGTCGCACATCCTGAAGAAGCTGAACGTGACCACCAGGACCGATATCGCGCGTGAGTCGGCATTGCGCGCCGTCGCCGCCGGCTAGAGCGAGTACCCCGACAATAGAGAAACAGGCGGAGCAACTTCCGGAGTCCCCGTCGCCCAGGCCACCCCACCCCTGTGGGCGGCGGGGACGCAGAAGAGCGGCGCGCCGGGTGAGGGGCCGGCGCGCCGCTCGCATAAAGACGCCCGCGCGGCGGCCCATCGGAGCGCGGGCGCGTTCCTTCCCGGGAGTACGAGGTCGTCACCCCGGGATAAATGTGGCGGTGAACCAGCGGCGGATGCTGGCCCACCACCACGTCTGAGCCCGCCAGCCGGTCCGGCCAAGGTCCGGCTGGCGGGTTCGCTTCCCTAGGGCCGGCCGCCATGCGCCATCACGGGGTTTCCATGGCGGCCGGGCCTGGGACGAAGTCCCCGAGCGCCCGGCTGCGGCAAGCCGGGCGTCGGGGGCGCGGGGATGGTGTCGCGTTTGCGGCCCGCGACACTATCCCCGCGCGGCGGGAATGATGTGCCGAGTGCGGCTCAGGACACGCCATTCCCACGTCTGGTTGCGGACTAGCGGCCCCACGTCGTTCCGTGGCGGCCCCATGTCGTTCCGCGGCGGCCCCACGTCGTTCCGCGGCGGCCCCATGTGGTCTCGCGTGTCCGGTTCCGGCTTACCCTCATGTACCTGCTCCTGACGTGTCGGGGCCGCGCTGGCCGCGGCCCTGGGAACGCCTTCTGATTCCTGACCAGAAGGCAAGGCGGCAGCGGACCGGACGGTCATACACGCCACGGGAACTCGCTCCGGCCCAGGCCGCGCCGCTGACGCCGCGGCCATGGAAGCCGATGCCGCGCATGTCGGCGGGGCGGCAGCCGCCTGCGCCGAAAGCGGGGGCGGTGAACCTCCGGGGGCTCACGGTTCACCGTCCCCGCTAGCGGCTTCCCGCGGGGGCAATCCGCGGTCCATACCCGAAGGGGGCGAGGCAGTGCTCCCCCGGGTGTTGGTGATCGCCTGCGGCTCGGACGCGAGCACGTAGTACACGGCCCGGCCCGCAGGAGTTCTGTAGTGGCCCCAGTCGACCGCCATCGCGGCCGCGAGGAGCAGGCCACGCTCAGCGTCAGCGTCGGCGTCTGAGGTCTCCCAGGAGTCACCCCTCACTGACGCGTCGTGGACCTCAACCCGGAACTGGCCCGACGACCACCTGATGCTGAGCATGATCGTCTCGCCCGCGCCGTTGGTGACGGCGTTGATGACGAGATCGCTCGTCAGCAGGATGGCCACCGCCGGGTTCACCGGGACCGACCAGGCGGAAATCGCCGCCTGGACGTGCCCGCACGCGTACGCCGCCGCTGCCGAGCCCAGCTCAAGCCGGACGCGGCGATGCCGCAGTTCGGCAGGCAGGGCCGGGGTGGCCGGCGCTATCGTGTCCATCGCGGGTCCTCTTCCTGACGTTGGTTGAGCTGCTCGGGCGCGTCTGGTCTGCTCCCGGGGAAGGGGCGGAGCAGGGGGCCGAATCTCTCCTCTCGGCCCATTGCGCCTTGCAAGGAAAACAATCGTGCAAGTTGCAGTGCGAGACATCGGTCAGCTGACCGATCTTGACGTACGTCAGTCGGGACGCCCCTCACCTGCATCGATAAGGGTCTCTGGAATGTCCCGCTGAAGTTCGAGAGTGAAGTACACGGCCTTACCGGTCGGGGTACGGTAGAAGCCCCACTCGGCCGACAACGACGTCACGAGCAGGAGCCCTCGGCCGGTTTCCGCCTCCGCCGGGCCCTCGTCAAGAAGGCCGGTGTCCAGCACTGGGAGGTCGCCGGAGCCGTCATGGACATCCACTCGCAGCCCGGACACGTCGCAGGCGACCGTGAGAAGCACGATGGTCCCTGCGGTTGGGGTGCCGTGCGTGACGGCGTTGGTCACCAGCTCGCTGGTGAGCAGGACCGCTACGTCCTGGTCCACCGGGACGCGCCACGCGCGGATGGTGTCCTCGACCACGGAGCGGGCTACCGCAGCGGCGGCGAGGTCCGCCATCAGCGGGATGCGGCACTGGTGCTGGCCCGCCGGCAGCGGCGGGCTAGCGATGCTGGTCGGGCGGTTGGGACGGGTCGGCGCCATCGGGGTCATGGGCTTTCCTTAGCGGGCCGGGCGTTGCCTCTTGCATGACAAACACTCATGCAACTTGCATTGACAGACATCGGTCACCTGACGGATATCGAATCCCCGCAGGTGAGGGCATGCTCCCGCAAGTCACAAGGGTTATCGCCAACCCATTCGTGCTGGCCGCCCACACGAGATCGGCCGGGTCTCATGTGCCACCAACCACGCGTTCCGCACCAAACGGTCCGCATAAGAAATCGGCAAGGACCAGGTCCGCCGCGCGGTAGCCGACAAGCATCGCGGGGGCGGCGGTGTTCCCGCTGACCTGGACCGGCAGGACGGAGGCGTCGGCGATCCGCAGGCCCTCGACGCCGCGCACCCGCAGGCGCGGGTCAACCACGTCATCGTCCCCCGGGCCCATCGCGGCCGAGCCGACGGCGTGGTAGATGCCGGTGCCGGTGCGGCGCGAGTACTCGATGGTGTCCTGCCTGCTGGCCACCGAAGGGCCGGGGAACTCTTCGGCCCGGATGAGGGCACTCACGGGTTCCTGCGCGAGGACGGCGCGGGCGATTTCCAGCACCGGGGCAACCGTGTCCCTGTCGCTGTCCGTCTCAAGGAAGCGGGCGCGGATCACCGGCGGGTCTTGCGGCGCGCCACCGGAAACGTGCACCGAGCTCGTCGTCTCCGGGCGGATCGGGTAAGCCATGAAGAGGACGCCCGGGTGCCTGGCCAGCCTCATGTCCTTGCTCGCCGTGTCGAGGGCCATCGGGACGAACAGGCCCTGGACATCGGGACGCGCGGCAGTCGGCGAGGACTTGAACTGGCAGACCAGATCGTAGCCGCCGGTCGACAGCAGGCCCTTTCCCGTCGCCAGCCACTCAAGCGCTTCCCTCGCCCGGCCCGCCGGTGTGCCGAGCCTCCTTGTCGCGGCGCTAGCGTGCTTGAGCGTCACCTGAATAGCGACGCCGCGCTGCTCGATGAGTCGCTCGCCGACGTTCGGCGACTCGGCGACCGGGTCGATGCCGTGCTTGCGGAGCAGCGCCGGGTCGCCGATGCCGGAGCGCTCGAGCAGCAGCGGGGTCTCGACCGCGCCCGCGCAGAGGATCACCTCGCGGCGGGCCGTTACCTCGGTGACCGCGCCCTTGGCATCGATCGTCTTGACGCCGGTGACCCGGCGGCCGTCGAACGTGAGGCGGTCGGCGCGGGTGCGGGTGATGACGGTGAGGCCGCCCGCCGCACGGTGATTACGAGCGCGGCCGGCGGCCTGCCGGGCGAGTACCGGGCGGACGAACGCGTCGTAGGACGTGGTGCGGCGGCCCGCCCTGATCGTCGACGGGGTGAAGCCGATTCGCTCGGTGTCCTCGGCGTTGACGTCCTTGACGTGCGGCCAGCCGTACCTCACCGCCGACTGGAGGATCGCGGCGCTGACCTCGTCCTTGGTGTCGGTGACCGAGATGCCGAGCGGGCCGCCGACGCCGCGCGCCTCGCTCCCGCCGAGGCTGTGGTCTTCGATCGCCAGGTAAGCGGGCAGCGCGTCCGCCCACGACCAGCCGGGATTGCCGCGCGCGGCCCGGCCGTCCCAGTCGGCGGGCGCGCCGCGCGTCCATATCATCCCGTTGACCGCCGCGGACCCGCCGAGCACCCGGCCGCGCAGCCAGACCTCGGGTCCGCTCTCCCGGGTGACCGGGCTGGTGACGTACCGGTAGAGGTAACGGTCACCGCGCAGCGTGTAGTAGAACCCCTTCGGCACGTGGAGCAGCGGGTTGACCGGCCGGCCGCCGTACTCGATGAGCAGCACGCTGGGCCGCCGGCCTGCCGCGGCCAGCCGCCCCGCCGCCACGCATCCGGCCGCCCCGGCCCCGACGATGATGTAGTCGAACTCCACGACAGC
>JAWWPV010001264.1:0-4148 GCA_033854775.1 Trebonia sp. | reverse complement strand
GGCGTCCCGTCGCGCTATTCGACGCGTTCTACCGCTCCGGAGCGTTGGTATTCGGTGGCGGCCACGTGGTGCTACCGCCCGTTGTCGATCCGGCCGCTCCGCCCGGGCAGCGCCGCCGCGAGCGCCGCGAGCAGGTTCCCGGTGCTGGCGGTGACCGACAGGTCGCTGCGGTGCGTGCGGACCGGGTAGCGGGAGAACTGCGGGTCAGGACCGCACTGGACGACGACCGCGTCGGCTCGCGGCGTGGCCGACGCGGGGATCCACGGCACGTCCATGTCAAGGAAGCACAGGACGTCGGCGTCCGCCGCCACCGCGCCCAGGTCGTAGCCGACGTGCAGGGGGTGGCTGGTGCTCACGTTGTAGCGGCGCGGCCTGGACTCCAGGACGCCGATCGAGTACTCGTCGCACAGCTGCCCGAGCTGGGCCGCCGTGCCCGGGTCGGCCCCCGATGCCGCCGTGACGAAGACGGGGAACCGCGCGCCGGCCAGCAGGTCCGCGAGCTGTTCCACTGCTTCGGCGTCCGGGGCCGCATCGGTGGGCACCGCACTGGCGCGGGGGGGCACGGCACCGGAAGCGTCGCGCGCGAGCACCTCCCTGGGCAGCGACAGGTACACCGGGGCCCGCGGCGCCGTCATGGCGATGTCGATGGCGCGGTCAAGGACCGCGGCGACCTGCACGCCGTCGCGCAGTTCGTAGTCCCACTTGACGAACTCGCGCACCATGGACGCCTGGTCGTACATTTCCTGCGCCCAGTGGATGCCGCCGTCACGCGAACCGAGCACGGAGTCCTCGAACAGCGGGCTGCGGCCAGCGGCCAGCAGGATGGGGACGCCGTCCGTCGCGGCGTTGAACGTCCCGCAGACCGCATTGGCCGTCCCGACGCTGGTATGCACCATGACCGCCTGGACGCGCCCGTCGCCCAGGTAAGCGCCGTGGGCCATCGAGATCGCGAGGTTCTCGTGCGCGCAGACCACCAGCTCGGGGAGGTCAAGTCCCGATTGCTTCTGGCGGGCGTACGCCTCGACAAAGGGGGCGAAGTCGGTGCCCGCGTTCACGAACAGCCGGCTGACGCCGCGGTCGCTCAGCACGCTCAGGTAGGCCTCGGCGACCGTGGTCACCGCTCCGTCCTCGTGGGGTGCCACTCACTTGCTCCTCTCCCGGTAAGTGAATACCGGCAGGCAGGTCCGGGCAGGTGCACGGGCAGGCAGCGGTGACGCGGCCCGTCATCGCGCGCACCGTGACCATCATCGCTCGCACGGGCGGCGCGGTGAACACCGCGCACGGCGACCGCGCGCAAGGGCACAAGTTCCGATGCCGGCCTTCATGCCTCGCCACAATCAGCACCTATGGCACTGGGGGCGGGCGGGACGAGCGTGTGCGGTGGGACGGGGAGACGCGCGGCGGTGAGAGCGGCTAGGCGAGGGCGACCGAGATCGGGGTGAAGAGGCGGTCGGGTGTGCCGCGCTCGGTGACCTCGCCGTGGGCCATCACGACCGTGCGCGCGGCCGGCTCCAGGCCGTGGGCGTGCGCCCAGCCAGGCAACTCGGCGCGGTCCGGGTCCAGGTCGAGCCGGACCGGCGTGCGCGCCGTGGCGGCCAGCGCCGTGACCAGGCGCCTGGCCGCTTCGCCGTCGGCCGCCACGAGCGGGCCGATCACCGTGGACGCGGGGGTGTTGCGCCACGCGGCGGCGTAGCCGGCGATGCCCTGGCCTGGCGAGCCGCCGGCCTCCACGACGGCGATCCGGTCCGCGAAGGCGGGCAGGCGGGTGAGGATGCGCCCGCGGTCCGCGCCGAACGCGGCACGGTCCAGGTCGAGGATGGCGGGCAGGTCCGCCTCGGTGGCGGCGCGGACTCCATCGTCGCTAAGGCCGGCCGGCGCGCGGAAGCGGCCGACGAACGAGACGTTCCTGCGGACCGCCGCGAAGCCGAGCTTCTCATACAGCGGCCTGCCCATGTCGGTGGCGAACAGCGTGACGGTGGCGCCGTCGCCCGCCGCGCGCAGCGCGTGCTCCATGAGCGCCCGGCCCAGCCCGCGCCGCCCGTAGCGCGCGGCGACCAGCATCATGCCCACCGCGGCGTAGTCGGTTCCCCACCTGGTCAGCACCACCACCGCGGCCAGGCCGCGGCCGTCGGGCGCGTCGACGCCGAACACCTCGGACGCGGCGAGGAGCAGCGACCACTTGGCCTGCTCCGGCGCCCAGTCACGGTCCACCGACAGCGCGACGCAGCGCTTCAGGTCGTCCGGCCCGAGGCGGCGGACAGGCGGGAAGGAGAGCTCGGCGGACACGACGTCAGCGGGCGAGGTCGGCGACGCCGTCAAGGAGCCGGTCCACGTCGGAGGTGTCGTTGTAGGGCACCCGGCCCGCCCGGACGGCGCCGTCCGGCTCAAGGCCGAGCGCGGTGCACAGCTCGTAGGCGTAGTTGTCGCCGTCCCAGACGTTGACGCCGCGAGCGGCCAGGTGCTCGGCGACCGCGCGCGGCGTCACGCCGGCCACGCCGAAGAACGCGGTCGGCGCGCGCCTGGCCGCCTTCCCGTACAGGGTCACGCGGTCAAGCTTGGCCAGGCCGCCGGCCAGCCGGGCGAACAGCGCCGCCTCGTAGGCCTCGACGGCCGCCATCGACGTCAGGACCCGTTCCCTGCGGGACGCGGGTGACGCGCCAGGCGCCGGCGCGGCGGGGCCAGGGGGCGCGTGCGTCGCGAGCGCGGCGAGGTGGTCCACCGCGGCGGTCACGCCGGCCAGGTCGGCGAACGGCAGCGTGCCGCGCTCGAACCGCCACGGCACCGCGTTCGATGCCGGCGCGAGCTTGTCCGGCCACACCGTCTCAAGGAGCTCCGGGCCGGCGGCGAGCGCGGCCAGGTGCGGACCCGACCACTTGTACGCGCTCGTCGTGTAGAAGTCGGCCCCGAGCCCGGCCACGTCCACCGGCACGTGCGGGGTGGCGTGCACACCGTCCACGTAGCACAGCGCGCCCGCGGCGTGCGCGAACTCGGCGATCGCCGCCACGTCAGGGATGGTGCCGATCGCGTTGCTCGCCGCGGTGACCGCGACGAGGCGGGTCCGCGGGCCGATCAGGTCCGCGTACTGCGCGGCGGGCAGCTCCCCCGTCACCAGGTCGACCTCGGCCCATTTGACCGTGACCCCGGCCCGCCCGGCCGCCTGGATCCACGGGCGCACGTTCGAGTCATGGTCGAGCCTGGACACCACGATGTCGTCGCCCGACGTCCACGCCCGCGACAGCGCGTCCGCCATCCGGTACGCGAGCGCGGTGGCGCTCGGTCCGAAGACCACGCCCTCTGGGGTGGCGCCGACCAGGTCCGCGACCGCCGCGCGGGCCCCGGCCACGATCGCGCCCGAGCGGGCGCTCGCCGCGAACGCGCCGTCGAGGTTACCGAGCCCCGCCCGGTACGCGGCCGCGATCGCCTCGATCACCGGGAAGGGAACCTGGGTCCCCGCCGCTCCGTCCAGGTACGCGTGCCCGTCCGCGAGCGCCGGGTAGAGCGCGCGCACCGCGGCGACATCGAATGATCCCAGAGCCAGCGCGCCATCGCCGTTGCCAGCAGTCAACTCCCGGTGTTCCTCCTGTCGGCATCCCCGTTGTCGGGGACGGCCAGCGATGCGGCAGATCGGGCATCAGCATACATCTCACCCACCCGCCCCGCGATGACGCAGCAGATCCCGGTGAATCCCGCCACGGCAAGCAGCCCGCCGGTGATCACGTCGGTCCTGGTGGGGCCCGTCCACCCCGCGCCGGGGTGCTGGTAGCCGACCGCGAAGGGAGCGGCCACGAGCCAGAGCCCGGCCGCGAAGACCGCGAGGACGCCGGCGATCCCGATCCTGGTCACCACCACGCCTCCTCGCTGTCGGCGATCCTCAGCAGCTCGTCGTCTCCCGCCAGCAGGCCGGCCCCCGGCGGCGGCCACTCGGGCTGTTCTGGCCGCGCCTGCGCCGCCGAAGGGTGCGGCGCCGGCCAGTGCGGCGCCCGCGCTTGCAGCACCGGTACGTGCGAGGTGGCGGCGACCAGCGGTCCGAGCAGGGTACGCAGCGTCCGCAGCTCGCCGAGCACGTCCGCCACGCCCGCGCCGTCGTGCCCGCCCCCGTGGTGTGCGTCACCGAAGTGCCCGCCCCCGTAATGCACGCCCCCATGGTG
>JAWWPV010001263.1:0-3284 GCA_033854775.1 Trebonia sp. | reverse complement strand
GATTTTCGCAGGCCCTCGACCTCGATCGCCATCATCGAGCGCCCTCCATTTCACTAGAGATCAACTACGTACATTGTACGTCGTACTTTGTACGTAATTAAATCGGGGTGCCGACCCGCTACCGTGCAGGGAAGATCTGGACGAGCACCACGGAAGATGGGCAAGCAAGCGCACGAAGCCAGGAGGGATCATGCAGGCCGCAACGCCGGCATCCGGGGCAACGCCGCCGTCGCCCCGTCGCCGCGGGCCGCGGCCGCGGCATAGCCGCGAGGATGTGGTGCGGGCCGCGGTGGCGATCGCCGACAGCGACGGGCTTGACGCCGTGACGTTCCGCGCCGTCGCCGCGCGCCTCGGGACGGGCGTGATGTCGCTGTACAACTACGTACCGGACAAGCAGGCCCTGGTCTACGAGATGGTGGAACTGGTCGGCGAGGAACTCGGCCTGCCGGCGCCGACGGGCGACTGGCGGGCCGACATGCACGTCGTGGCCGGGATGCAGCGCGGTCTCGCGCACCGGCACCCGTGGCTAGCTACGGCCGTGTCGCACCTGCAGCCGCTCGGCCCGGCCACGCTGGCCCTGCTGGAGTTCGCGCTCGGTGCCCTGGAGCCCACGGGGCTGTCGGCGCGAGACCGGCTGGAGACGATCGCCATGATCAACGGATTCGTGCTGTTCTCCGTGAGCGCCGAACTGGCCGGCGCCCCCGATCCTGAGCAGCAGGCCAGGCAGTTCGCGATGGTGCCAGAACTGCTCGCGACGGGCAGGTACCCGCGGTTCGCCGCGGCGATCGCGAGTGGCGGCGAACCGGAGACGTTCGACCCGGCCGTCCATTTCGACCGGCTGATCGACAAGATCCTGGACGGCCTGGTCCGGCCGACCGAGGCGTAATCGCCCGTGGCCGTCAGGACTCTAGGTAACGCTCGACGGTCTCGACCTTGGAGGTCAGCCCGTCGGTGACGCCGGGACGGAGGTCGCCCTTCAGCACCAGGCTTACCCGAGGGGCGCGCGCCGCGACCGCGTCCACCGCGTCCTTGACGACGGCCATGAACTGACGAGGCGGTTCTTGGCGGGAGAAGCGCAGCACGCGCTGGTACGTGACCTCAACGCACGCGGCGTCCTCAGCAGCAAGGGCAACCCTTGGACTGTCAGATCCCTGCAACTTCTTCTGCTCAGAGAGCGCAACTGCGGGAGAATCCTCTACACCGACACGGAAACAAACGTTAAGTCCATTGCCGGGCATCTGCCGGGGAAGCCGATCATTACCGAAGACGACTTCGACCGGGTATGCGCGATATACGCCGCGCGCCGGGGCAGCGAGGCGCCCTCGGAGATCTACCTGTGCACGGGGATAGCCTTCTGCGGCCGTCCGGACTGTGGCAAACCGCTCACAGGTCACCCAGTAGACGCTCTGAAGCGGTACGAGGACGGTTCGGTACGCCGGGAATACAGGTGCGGCCCGTCTTCTAGCGGCAAGGGCTGTGCCAAGATCAGCGTCGATCAGCGTGGCTTGGATGAGGCGGCCGGAGCCATCGCTGTGGAGATTCTGTCTGACTCTCGCCATGCCGAGGCGATCGAATCCGTCACCCGGGAACTTGAGAGCGAAGCCGCGCGGCTGGATCTGGCCATCGCCGAGGCTGAACGTGTCGCAGAAGCGCTGGCCGAGCGCCTTGGGCGCGGAGAACTCACTCTCTCGCGCTATGACATCGCCAGTCGGCCACTGGATGAGCGCATAGCCAAGCTCAAGGCCGAACGCGAAGCGCTGGGCGACACAGCTCCAGGCGCTTCGCGGCAGCCAAGCCGGGAGCACTGGCAAAAGCGGTGGGATAACGCCGATACGGCTGAAAAACGCGAGCTGTTGAAAATGGCCTTGCGCGGCCGACGCCTCGTCGTCGACCCGGCTAGCCTTAAGCGCGCTGAGCGGTCCGATGTCACCCGCCGGCTCAGGATCGTCTCAGCGGAAGGCGAAGACCTGCCAGACACGACGATGACGATCGCGGACGTGATCGCGGCCCGTGCCGCACATGGCGGGTTGGTGTCCACCCCTAGCGCGCCGGACACCAGATGGTCGAAGCGCCGGACTTTCACCGAGGAGTACAAGAGCCGCATCCTTGACGAGTACGAGAATGCAGGACCGGGAGAGCGTACTGCTCTGCTACGCAGGGAGGGCCTGCACTACACGCATATCTCCTCCTGGCGTCGCAAGAGGGTCGGGTAGACCGTGGCCGCCGAACTTGTCAGCTCAGACCGGCCGATTGACATCTACGCCCGCGTCAGTCAGCTCAAGCGCAACGAGAAGCGCGAACCGTCGACCGAGGGCCAGGTGTCGGTGTGCCGGGTCCGCCTTGCCGACCTCGGTCTCGTGGAGGGCAAGGTTCTGGTTGACCCCGGGCGCTCGGCGTGGAACCCGGCGATCGAGCGTCCGGCGTGGGACGAGCTGATGGACCGGCTTGAGCGCGGCGTGTCTGGTGGGTTCATCGTGTTCGACCTGGAGCGGTTCACCCGGCAGCCCAAGGACGGCGAGCGGATGATCGGGGTGGCCGCTCGCGGCCTCCTGGTGCTGGACAGCGAGAGCGAGTACGACCTGCGGACCCCGAACGGCAAGAAGGCGTTCCGCGATGCGGTCAACGCTGCCGCCTACTACTCCGAGCGCCTGTCCACCAGGAGCGCCCGCGGGAAGAAGCTCAAGGCGATGGCGGGCGAGCCGAACGGCTCGGCGCGGCCATTCGGCTTCGAGGACGACCGCGTCACCCAGCGCGAGGACGAGGCTGCCATTCTGCGGGAACTGACCGCCCGGTTTCTGGTGGGCGAACTGCAAGACGCGCTAGTCGCGGACCTGAACGCGCGGGGGATTCCCACGGCTCAAGGCAGGCCGTGGACGCGCCCGGCGCTGAAGACGCTGCTCACCCGCCAGCGGAACTGCGGCAGGATCATCTACACCGACCCAGCGTCGGGCCTGACGTCCGTCGTTGGCCGCCTGCCAGGCGCTCCGATCGTTTCCGAGGAAGACTTCGACCGGGCAACCGCGATCTACGCCGCACGCGGGAGAGGACGCCCGAGTTCACCGCACTACCTCTGCTCGTCCTTCGCCGTCTGCGGGCAGCCCGGCTGCGGCCATATCCTCCACGGTCGGCCCCGCAACGGCCTCAAGCCGTACTCGGATGGATCGGTAAGCCGTTCATACTGGTGCAACCCCACTTCGGGAGGGTGCGGAAAGACCGAAGTGGATCAGCGGGCACTGGATTCAGCGGCACGCGCGCTCGTGGTTGAGATCTTGTCGGACACGCGC
>JAWWPV010001262.1:0-3277 GCA_033854775.1 Trebonia sp. | reverse complement strand
GATCTGGCTGGTGATCGACGACGCGCACGAGCTGGCCTCGGCCGACGCACCGCAGCAGCTAGGGCTGCTGGTGATGCGCGGCCCGCCCCAGCTGAGGTTCGTGCTGGCCACCCGGCATGATCTGCGGCTGGGGCTGCACCGGCTGCGGCTGGAGGGCGAGCTGACCGAGATCCGCCCCGATGATCTGCGGTTCAGTCTGGAAGAGGCTCGGGAGCTGTTTGCCGCGGCCGGGGTGGAACTGTCCGAGTCGGCGCTGGCGATGTTGCACGAGCGGACCGAGGGCTGGGCGGCTGGGCTGCGGCTGGCGGCGTTGTCGCTGGCCGGGCGCGAAGATCCGGAGCGGTTCGCGGCTGAATTCTCTGGCAGCGAACGTACGGTGGCGGAGTACCTGGTGGCCGAGGTGCTGGAGCGGCAGAGCGAGGAGGTCCGGTGCCTGCTGCTGCGGACCTCGGTGCTTGACCGGGTCAACGGCGAGCTCGCCGACCGGCTGACCGGAGGCTCGGCCTCGGAACGGATCTTGCAGGATCTGGAGCGGTCCGGCGCATTCGTCGTCCCGCTGGACGCGCGGCGGACCTGGTTCCGTTACCACCAGATGTTCGCCGACATGCTGGAGCTGGAGCTGCGGCGCACCGCACCGGAAGAGGTCACCGGGCTGCATGCCGCCGCCGCCGACTGGTTCGCCGGCCACGGTTATCCGGTGGAGGCAATCCGCCACGCTCAGGCCGCGCGGGATTGGGGCCTAGCGGCTCGCCTGCTGTCGGACCACTGGGTCAGCCTGGAGCTGGACGGGCAGGCTGCCACCGCCCAAGCGCTGCTGGCCGGATTCCCGGCCGACATGGTCGCGGCCGACGCGGAGCTCACCGCGCTGCGGGCGTTTGATGAACTGGAGCGGGGATCGCTGGAGGAGGCGGAGCGGCGGCACGCGCTGGCCGCCCGCATGTCGGATTCGGTGCCAGGAGACCGGCGCGACCATTTCCATCTGACGCTCACCGTTCAGCGGCTCTCCCTGGCCCGCCAGCGCGGTGACCTGCCGGCCGCCGTCGAGGAGGCGCGGGTGCTGCTCGCCTCGGTGGAGACATGGAACGCAGTCCAGGATGAACTTCGAGACGACGTATCCGCGCTGGCGGTGATCAGCCTGGGCATCGCCGAGACCTGGTCGGTTCGGTACGAAGACGCGGACCGGCACCTTGAGCAGGGCATCGCCCTGGCGCGCCGGATCGGGCGGCCGTATCTTGAGCTCCTCGGCCTGGCGCACTGGGCGGTGGTGGCGTACATGCTGCCGTCTCCTGCGGCAGCGGACAGCGGTACGCAGGCGATCGAGCTGGCCCGCCGCCATGGCTGGACCGACGAGCCGGTCGCCGCGGCGGTCTGCGTGGCGTTCGGCTCGCAGATGCTCTGGCAGGGACGGCTCGATGAGGCGGCCCCTTGGCTGGAGCAGGGGCTGCATGTCATCTGCGAGGAAGCCGATCCGGTGACCGCGCTTGGCCTCAGCTACGACCGCGGGGTGCTTGAGCTCGCGCGTGGCCGTGACCAGGACGCGCTGGCTGCCTTCCAGCGCGCGGAGCGCCTGGCCGGGCGGGTCGCTGTCCATCACCCACTCGCCATCAAGACGCGAGCGCTCCTGTTGCACACCTGGGTGCGGCTGGGCCAGGCGCAGCGCGCCGAGCAGGCGTTGAGCGAGATGGACCCGGCCGAGCGCGAGTCCGGGGAGACACGTCTTGCCCTGGCGGCACTGCGCCTCGCCCAGGACAGCCCGCAGGCGGCCACCGCCGCGCTCACGCCCGTCCTCGACGGCTCCGCCCCGGTCATGAAACCCCGCGGCTGGGCGGTGCAGGCCTTTCTTCTGGAAGGGATCGCGCGCGACGCCCTCGGAGACCTCTCCGCCGCCGGGCGCGCGGTCGAGCGCGCGCTGGATCTCGCCGAGCTCGACGGGGCGTTGCTGCCGTTCCTGCTCCATCCCGCGCCGGAGCTGCTCAGCCGCCACGCCCGCCACGGCACCGCCCACAACGCGCTGATCTCCCGCATTCTGGATCTTCGAGCTGGCAAGCAGCCAGGATCAGCGTCCGCTGACCCAGTGGGTCTACATGAGCCGCTCAGCGACAGTGAAGCCCGTATCCTGCGGTACCTGCCGACCAACCTCTCGGCACCGGAGATCGCCGGGGAACTGTCCCTGTCGGTGAACACCGTCCGGACGCACATGCGGCACATATACGAAAAGCTCATCGCGCACAGCCGCACCGAGGCAGTCGAGCGAGCCCGCGCTCTGGGTCTGCTGGCGCCCACGTCCCGCAGGTGATGAATGAGGGGCCCGGCGCCTGGAGGGAAGCGCCGGGCCTCGTGGTGAGGCGGGCCGCCGGGTCAGGCAAGCCCGTCTCGGACGCCCTTCTCGATCCTGTCGCCGAGGGTCTCGTCCACGTTCTTCCAGTACTGGAAGGCGCGCTGAAGCACCGGCTCGGTCACGCCGTTCAGCAGGTGGCCGGTGACGTTGGCGACCAGGCGGTCCCTGGCGGCGTCGTCGAGGACCTCGTGGACCATCGTGCCGGCCTGGCCCCAGTCGTCGTCGTCACGGCGCAGGGTGTAGGCGGCGCGGACCATGTCGCCGTCCAGGTGCCACAGCGGCTCGGCGGTCAGCGCCGGGTCGGCGACCGGGCCGCCCTTGGAGTTCGGCGCGTACACCGGGTCGGAGGCGTTGACGATCCGCATGGCGCCGTCCTTGCTGTAGGAGTGCACCGGGACCTTCGGGGAGTTCACCGGGATCTGCTTGTAGTTGACCCCGAGCCGGGCACGGTGCGCGTCCGCGTAGGAGAACCCGCGGGCCAGCAGCATCTTGTCCGGGGACAGCCCGGTGCCGGGTACCTGGTTGTTCGGCTCGAACGCGGCCTGCTCCATCTCGGTGTGGAAGTCGGCCACGTTGCGGTCAAGGACCAGCTTGCCGACCTCCTGTAGCGGGTAGTCGGCGTGCGGCCAGACCTTGGTCAGGTCGAACGGGTTGAACCGGTAGGTCTTGGCCTGCTCGAACGGCATGATCTGCACCTTCAGCGTCCAGCTCGGGTACTCCCCGCGCTTAATCGCGTTGAACAGGTCTCGCCGGTGGTAGTCGCTGTCCTTGCCGGCGATCTCGTCGGCCTCGGCCTGGGTGAGGAACTCGATGCCCTGGTATAGGCGCTGACGTCGCCGGTCACCTCGAAGTGGCCGAACGCGCCGGCTCCCTTTGCGTGCGGCTGCCGCTCGCGGATCCGCTCCCGGTTGAAGTTGGCCATCTGCTCGATCAGGTAAT
>JAWWPV010001261.1:0-7574 GCA_033854775.1 Trebonia sp. | reverse complement strand
GCCTCATGCAGCACGACATAGGCCACGGGGACTTCGTCCTTGACGGGGTCGGGCTCGCCAACCACGGCCGCCTCGAAGACGGCCGGATGCGCGGCGAGGACGCTTTCCACCTCCACGGTGGACACGTTCTCCCCGGAGACCTTCAGGACATCGCCGCAGCGGCCGGCGAACCTGAACCGGCCTTCATCGTCGGTGTAGGCCAGGTCGCCGGTCCGGAACCAGCCGCCGTCGAAGGAACGCCCGGTCGTGCCCGGGTCGTCCAGGTAGCCGACGAAGAGGTGGCGGCCGCGCTCGCCGCCGACCACGATCTCACCCACCTCGCCTGCCGTGACCGCGGCGCCCGTGCCCAGGGCACGGAGCTCGACGGCGCAGCCGGGAGTCACCGTGCCCATGACGTCGGCGGCGGCCTCAAGCGGATGGCTGGTGATGACGGCCGGCCCGGTCTCCGTCATCCCGTAAAGCTGACGCGGCCTGCAGCCGAGCAGGCCGCTGATGCCGTCGTACTGCGCGGTCGTCAGGTTCTGCGCGTACCAGCAGTGGCGCAGCCGTTGGCCGCCCGACGGGCCAGGCGAGCGGGCCAGGATCATCCGGACGGGCGCCGCGAACAGGCTGGCGTGGGTGGCCTGGTGCCGTGCCGCCTGCCCGGTGAACCCGGAGGCGGAGAAGCGGCTCAGCAGCGCGACGCTCGCGCCGACGGAAATGGCGGCCGCGAAGGAGTAGTACTGCGCGTTGGCGTGAAACATCGGCAGCGCCACGAGCTGGCGGTCATCGGGCCCGAGGCCGGCCGCCGCGGCCATCACGTCGCCCGTGAAGGCGTAGTTCGCCTGGGTCAGGACCACCCCCTTGGGCTGGCTGGTAGTCCCCGACGTGAACATGACGGCCAGCCGCTCGCCTGGACCGGGCGGCGTCGCGGGCAGCGTCCCGCTGCCGGGCCGCCCTGGGCGGATCGGCGACAGCACGGTATCGTCCTCGTCCACGAGCGTCACGTGCAGGGACGGCTGCCCCGCCGCGGCCTCGCGGTACCTGTCGGTCCGCCGGACGGAGCCGACGCCCACGACCGCTTGCGTCCGTCGCATGCAGTCGGCGAGTTCCCGCGCGCTTGCCTCCGGGTCGGACGGGACGAGCGTGGCCCCGAGCAAGGTCACGGCCAGCCAGACGGCGACGAAGGCCGGCGAGTTGGAGAGCGCGACGTGCACGGCGTCCCCGCGCTGGACTCCGCGCGACGCCAGGAATACCGCCACGTCGCTGGCCAGCTCTCCGAACTCGGCGTAGCTCCACTGGCGTGCCGCGCCGTCGCTCCCTTCCCATACCAGGAATGGCCGGTCGCCTGCCGCGGTCGTGGCCCGGTGCCAGCGCTGCGCGAAGGTCGGTGGAGCGCTCAGTGCCATTGCGCCATCATGCGCCGCCAATCGTTTCTGCTTCCTGTCGGCGGGGGACCCGGTCGGCGGGAGCCTGCCGGCGAGCGCGGTCACCGCGGACACTTACTCGCGCCGGTCCAGTTGACATCTAACCGACACGCCGCCGGACCTACCCTCAGGCACAGCGGTTGTACGCGGGAACGACAGGAGCGAGATGAGCGAGACGTTCGACGCCTACGTGCTGGAAGGGCAGGGCCCGGCCGTGCTCAGGCAGCTAAGTGAGCGGGACCTGCCGGACGCGGAGGTGACGGTCGACGTCATCGAGATGGGGCGGTGAGCGTGGCAACCTGGCAGCACGTCATCTACAGCGTGGAGTTCGGGGTCGCCCACGTCGTCCTCAACCGGCCAGAGAAGCTGAATGCGCTTGGCATGGGCCCCGGATCCAACCGGGTCGAGCTTGCGGAGGCCATGGAACAGGCCGACACGGACCCGGAGGTCGGGGCGATCCTGGTCAGCGCGGCGGGCCGCGCGTTCTGCGCGGGCGGCGACATGGTCGGCGTGCCGCGCATCAAGTCGCCGTCCGAGAACAAGGCCTTCGTCGACGACCTCGACGCGGTGCACGCCAGGATCCGGCGCGTCAGCAAGCCGAGCGTCGCCGCCGTGCACGGTCTCGTGCTTGGCTCCGGGGTTGGCCTGACCGCGCTGTTCGACTTCGTGATCGCGGCGGAGGGCACCCGCTTCGGCCTCATCGAGGGCCGCGTCGGGCACCCGGGCGCGACCGAGATCGTCCCGCTCGTCGGGGCGGCGTGGGCGAAGTACCTGATGCTGACCGGCGAGACCATTGACGCCCGGCGGGCCGCCGCGATCGGGCTCATCCTCGAGATCGAGGAACCTGGCGAACTGCTCGCCCGGTGCACCGACCTCGCCAGGCGGCTGGCCAGGATGCCCCGTGCGGCGGTCATCCTGAACAAGGCCTCGATCGACAGCATGCTCGAGGCGGCCGGGCGGGGCGCGGGCCGGTCCATCGGGCGCGTGCATGACGTGCTGACCCGCTCGATGACACACGAGGCGGCCGCGCCGGACGGCCGGCGGTTCGAGGAGATCCTCGAGAAAGAGGGGATGCAGTCCTTCAAGGCCGCGCGGGACACCCAGTACGGCGAGCCTTGGCTGAGGCCGCTCGCGCCGCCCGACCGCAGCGAAAGCAGAGAAGGGTAACGACATGGCAGGTGCGCTTGATGGCCTCCGCGTCATTGACATGACCTCGGTGGTCATGGGACCGACCGCGACCCAGCTGCTTGGCGACTACGGCGCCGACATCGTCAAGGTGGAGGCGCCCACCGGCGACACCGCCCGGCAGGTGACGCCCCTCAAGCACGAGGGCATGGGGTACTCCTACCTGACCAAGAACCGCAACAAGCGCAGCATCGTGCTCGACCTCAAGCAAGCCGATCACCACGCCGCGCTCGAAAAGCTGCTCGAGACCGCGGACATCTTCGTCTACAGCGCCAGGCCGCAGGCCATGGCCCGCAACGGGCTGACGCCAGCCCGGTTCGCCGAGCTGAATGCGGGGCTGATCAGCATGAGCCTCGTGGGCTACGGCGAGGGCGGCCCCTACGCGGGCCGTCCGGCCTATGAGGACCTGATCCAGGGCCTGACGTCCGTCCCCTCCCTGCTCACGCGAGCCGGATCGCCGCGGCCGCAGTACGTTCCGCTCTCGTTCAACGACCGTGGGGTCGGCATCTACGCGGCCGCGCTGATGATGATCGCCCTGCATCACCGCGGCAGGACCGGCGAGGGCCAGCACATCGAGGTGCCGATGTTCGAGACCATGGCCCAGCTCGTCATCGGCGACCACGCTGGCGGCATGGCGTGGATCCCGCCGATCGCCCCGCCCGGCTACCTGCGGACCCTGACGCCGGAGCGCCGGCCGTACCAGACCAAGGACGGCCACATCTGCGTCATCGTCTACACAGACAACCAGTGGCGCGCGTTCGCCAAGCTCATCGGCCGCCCGGGCCTGCTTGAGGAGGACGAGCGGTTCCGGACGCTCGGGACGCGCACCACGCACGCGGACGCCGTCTACGCCCTGGTCCGCGAGGAGATGCTGACGGGCACCACCGCTGAGTGGCTGGACAAGCTCAACGCGGCCGACGTGCCGGCCACCCCGCTGCACACCCTGGAGTCGATCTTCGACGACCCGCACCTGCGGGCGACCGGGTTCTTCGAGGAGTGCGACCACCCCACCGAGGGGAAGCTGCTCATGACCCGGGGCCCGAAGAACTGGTCCAAGACGCCGCCCACCATCAGGCGGCACGCCCCGCGCCTCGGCGAGAACACCGTCGAGATCCTGACCGAGATCGGTTACTCGGGGGAGGACGCTCGCAAGATCGCCGGGAGAGACGACTCATGACGGCGCCGCCATCGAAGGAGCTCGAAACCCCGGTCCTGATCGTCGGCGGCGGTCCCGTCGGCCTCACGCTTGCCCTCGACCTCGCCATCCGCGGCGTCCGTTCCACCCTGGTCGAACGCGACGCCGGAACCGCGGCCGAGCTGCTGGCGAAGGCGGGGACGCTGAACGAGCGGACCATGGAGTACTGCCGTCGGCTCGGCGTCTCCGACGCGATCGCCAGCGTCGGCTTCCCCGACGACCATCCGCGGGACACCGTCTACTGCACGGCGCTCAACGGCTTCGTCCTCGGCCGCGACTACCGGCCCTCGACCAGTGACCGGGCTCCTGCTCCGGAGAGTCCCGAGATCCTGCGCAAGTGCCCTCAGTTCCTCTTCGACCCGCTGCTGGCCAAGGCCGTCCAGGATCGCGGCATGACGCAGATCATGTACGGCACGTCCTGGCTGACCGTGACCCAGGACGCCGACGGCGTGACGTCGACCCTCGCGGTCGGCCCGGACGGCCAGGACATTGCGGTGCGCTCGAAGTACCTGGTGGGCTGCGACGGCGCGGGCAGCGCGATCCGCCGCGGCGTGGGCATCGGTTTCGACGGCAAGCAGCTCGACTACTCGGTCAGCGCGATGATCGAGGTCGAGCACCTGGAGCAGTACCACCCGCTCGGCCGGGCCGAGCGGTACATGTTCATCGGAACCGAGGGAACCTGGGCCAACCTGACGGCGGTCGACGGGCGCACGCTGTGGCGGCTGACCCTAGTGGGCTCGGAGGAGCGCCTCGCGCCCGAGCGCCTCGACTTCGACGCCATCATGCGGCGTGCGATGGGGAACGACCGCGGCGACTGGAAGGTGCGCCGCGTCATGCCGTGGCGGCGCAGCCAGTTCACGGCCGACCGCTTCACCGAGGGCCGGATCCTGCTGGCCGGCGACGCCGCGCACACCACGTCGCCGACCGGCGGGCACGGGCTCAATACCGGCATCGGCGACGTCAGTGACCTCGGCTGGATGCTCGACGCCCTGCTGGGCGGCTGGGGCGGTCACCAGTTGCTCGCGGCGTACAACGCGGAGCGCAGGCCGGTCGCGATCCGCAACGGCAGCAGCTCGACGAAGAACTACGGCGCGTGGGTGCAGGCGGTCGGCCGGGATCTCGTCCTTGACGACACCCCGGAGGGCGAGGCACAGCGCCGTGCCGTCGGGGAGCAGATGAACGCGATGCTCGCGAATGAATGGCACTCGTTCGGCGTCGCCATGGGCTATCGCTACGACACGTCGCCGATCGTCATCCCCGACGGCACGCCGCCGACGCCGGACGAGCCAGGCGACTACGTGCAGACCGCCCGCCCCGGGCACCGCGCGCCGCACGCCTGGCTCGCCGACGGGCGGTCCACTATCGACCTGTTCGCCGACGGCTTCACGCTGCTGCGCCTGGGGTTCGCCGGCGACCTGACGCCGCTCATCGCCGCCGCCGCCGACCGTGGCGTGCCGCTGCGGGTCATCGACCTCGATGACCCGGCGATCGCCCGGCTGTACGAACGCCAGCTTGTCCTGGTCCGGCCGGACGGCATGGTCGCCTGGCGGGCCGACTCGCTGCCCGGCGACGTGGCCGCGCTGGTCGCGACCGCCGCCGGCAACGGGGCCGGCTCCGCTTGACGGAAAGCTAATCTATATATTATCCATAATAGTCATCTGATTAACAGGTACGACGCCGTGGCCGTCCATGGCTGGGAGGCGCGCTTGAGCACGACGCCAGATCGGCGTCGCGTTCGTTGTCCCGGCGGACCAGGAAAACCGCCAACGCTAGAGGAGTTGCGAGAGATAGTGCACAGCGAGCTGGCTGACTACAAGGCGCCGGACCGGCTGGAGATCACTGGCCAGCTCCCGGTCAACGTCATGATGAAGATCGACAAGAACGCGCTGCGGGCGCCGGCCAGCACCGGCACCGGCGCCCGCCAGGCGGGGGGCGCGGCGTGAACCGGCGCGTCGCGATCGCCGGGGTGGCGCTTTCCGATGTCGGCAGCGTCCCATCTGCTACGCCGTACGGGCTGATCGCCCAGGCCAGCAAGCGCGCCGTGACCGACGCCGGCCTGACGCCAGCGGACATCGACGGGCTCGGCTCGACGTCCACGGGCACCCTGCCGCCCATCGAGGTCGGCGAGTACCTGGGCCTGACGCCGCGCTGGGTCGACTCCACCTCCGTCGGCGGCGCCACCTGGGAGGTTATGGCCGCGCACGCCACGGACGCCATCGCCCGCGGCCATGCCGACGTCGTGCTGCTGACCTACGGGTCCACCTCGCGTTCCGACCTGAAGAAGAAGCTGCGCACCGCCAACCTGAACTGGGGCTCGCGCGGCCCGCTGCAGTGGGAGGCGCCGTTCGGCCACACGCTGATCAGCAAGTACGCGATGGCGGCCCGCAGGCACATGCACGAGTACGGCACCACCATCGAGCAGCTCGCCGAGATCGCGGTGTCGGCCCGGTCCAATGCCAGGGACAACCCCGAGGCGAGCTACCGCGACCCGATCACCATCGAGGATGTGCTGAGCGGCCCGATGATCGCCGACCCGTTCACCAAGCTGCACTGCTGCATCAGGTCGGACGGCGGCGCCGCGCTCGTGCTCGTCGCCGAGGACCGGGTGGCCGACCTGCCGAAGAAGCCGGTCTGGGTGCTCGGCACCGGCGAAGCCACGACGCACATGTCGACGAGCCAGTGGCCGGACATGACCACCGGCCCGGCCGCCATCGCCGGGAAGCTGGCCTTCGAGCGGGCGGGCGTCACCCCGCAGGACATCGACGTCGCCGAGCTCTACGACGCGTTCACCTACATGCTGCTCGTCACGCTCGAGGACCTGGGCTTCTGCAAGAAGGGCGAGGCAGGCCCGTTCGTCGAGGGCGGCCGGATCAGGCTCGGCGGCGAGCTGCCCGTCAACACCGACGGCGGCGGCCTGTCCGCCGTGCACCCCGGCCAGCGCGGGCTGTTCCTGCTGGTGGAGGCGGTCAGGCAGCTGCGCGGCGAGGCCGGCCCGCGCCAGGTCCCCGACGCGCGGATCGCCGTCGCCAGCGGGACGGGCGGCTGGTTCTGCTCGAACGGCACCGTCGTACTCGGAAAGGACTAAGGGAAATGGCCGACCGCACCGACCTGCCGACCATCGAGGATGAGACCAGGGAGTACTGGACCGCGGCCACCGACGGGCGGCTGCTGATCGCCCGCTGCAACGACTGCGAGCGCGTCCACCACTACCCCCGGGTGATCTGCCCGTCCTGCTGGAGCGAGGACGTCGTTGCCGTCGAGGCATCGGGCCGGGCGACGCTGTACACGTACTCGACCGTCTACATGAACGACCTGCCGCCGTTCTCCGGCCGGCTGCCGTACACCGCGGCCGTCGTCGACCTGGCGGAGGGCCCCCGCCTGATGACCACGATCACCGGTGCCGACCCCGCGCAGCTCCGCATCGGGATGCCACTGCGCGCCGAGCCGCTCGAAATCGCGGAAGGCGTGACCGCCTTCGTGTTCAGTCCGGCGTAAGCAGGCACGCACCATCCGTTCGGGAGAAAGATTCAAAATCAATCATTCCGAACGGATGGTTGGCAACTCCCGCACCGCAAGCCGGAATCCTGCGGCAAGCGCGGCCACGGGCTCGCGGCCGGGCCCCCAGCGTGTCGATTGCGCGATCGACCACGCTCTAGCGTGAAGAACTGCGTAATCGACACGCCGCCAGGCAGAGGATAGGGGACGTGATGAGGGTTCTGCGGTGAGCGGCCCGCTCGACGGCGTGCGCGTACTTGAGTTCGCCGGGATGGGGCCGGGGCCGTTCGCCG
>JAWWPV010001260.1:0-2763 GCA_033854775.1 Trebonia sp. | reverse complement strand
CTCGCATCGACGTCCGGCTTGACGACCGGGCCGCCCGCCCGGCCTGCGGGCGGGCAGCGATCGTGGACATGGACGGCAATCTGGACGCGGCCCTGGGCGGCGCGCACGGATCGATGATTTTCGTTCGCCCGGACCGGATCGTGGCCGCCATGATCGATCCGCGGGATGTGGGTCAGCTTGCCGCGGCCCTCGCGCCATTCCAGCCCTGTATGGACAGCTCTGGGATCCAGGCGGTGCGCGATGTCGCCCAGTTGCTGTACCCCCCGGTCACCACGGCCCCGTCCGGTGAAGGGACGCCCTGATGCACCTGGCAACCGTGCGAGCGGCTGACGGCAGGACGCACGCCGCTCGCGAGCAAGGTGCAGAGCTGACGCTGCTGCCGTGGGCCGACGTGAACGCTCTGCTCCAGCAGGCGGACTGGCCAGAACTGGCCCCCGGCGAGGGCAACACGGTCAGCCCGGAAACGGTTGCCTACCACACACTGGTGCCGCACCCCAACAAAATCATCTGCCTCGGGCTGAACTATTCGACTCACATCACCGAGATGGGACGGCCCATCCCCGACTACCCGACCCTGTTCGCCAAATTCGAGGGTGCCCTGATCGGGGCCCGTGACCCGATCACGCTGCCGCACCTCAGCGACCAGGTTGACTGGGAGGCTGAGCTAGGCGCGGTCATCGGCGCGGCGACCCGGCACGTGGCACCAGCTAAAGCCCTCGACGCTGCCGCCGGGTACACGGTCATCAACGACGTCACCGCACGTGACTGGCAGCACCGCACCCGCGAATTCCTGTCCGGCAAGACGTTCGAGGCGACAACACTGGTCGGCCCGGTACTCGTCACGCCGGAGGAACTGCCGCAAGCTGCCAGCGGGCTGGACATCACCTGCGCCGTCGGCCGCGCGGAAATGCAACGATCCACGACCGCCGACCTGCTGTTCGGCGTGGCCGACATCGTGGCCTACATCAGAACCATCATCACGCTGCCGCCGGGGAACCTCATCGCGACCGGGACCCGCGGCGGGGTGGGCGCGGGCCGCACGCCGAAGGTGTTCCCTGAGCCCGGACCGCAACTTGTCACCCGAATTGAGCGCATCGGCGAGCTACGCAATACCTGCGTGCCGGAACAGCCGCCGGGCGACCCGCCATGAGGAGGTCATTGAGCTAACCGACAGACCATGCCGCCGCCAGGACGTCCTAGTCACGAACTGGCAGCACCGGACAGGTGAATTCCAGCGGAATCCCGGGCCAGCCGCCCCGGCATGCCGCAGCACCCGCCATTGATGATTTCGGCGCCGCATCACCTGAGCCGGAAATTGCGTGCGCCTTTTGCGGAACGCAAATTCAGCGGCCTTTCGGCCTGCGCTCATGCAGAATGGCCATGCAACGCCGTGCCTCACCTCACCGCCTGGCTCTGTTCATAGATTTTTAACGGGGAACCCCAGAACGTTAAGAGATCGTTCTCCGTTCCTGACACTATTGTTTTTACAACGGCTTTGCGGATTTACCACCAGGCGTTGATGCGATGCGGCGCCCGCTGCGGTGGCCCGCGAACCGAGGGCAGCTGGCGGAAATGCCGCCGGCCAGGAGCGTGGGGGTGGTCAGCTATCTGCTGATTTCCTGAGCGGCCGCTGAATGCAGCGGCGCACATTACTTGAGGAGCAAGGAGGCTCTGCATGTCCCGGACGACTCGAATACGCCGCTCGCGCAAGCGCGGGATCGCGGCGACAGCGTTCGCCGGAGCGGCGCTGATGCTGGGCGGGGCGCTGCCCGCTTACGCGTCCGCCGCGTCATCGTCAGGTGTGCCGGTGGTTACCGGTGATCACCGGGTTGACGCTCTACTCGCCAAGATGACACTCGACGAGAAGCTCACGATGATCGAGGGTGAGGCTGAGGCGGCAAGCTCGTCGGACCAGTACCAGGCCGGCTACCTGCCCGGCATTCCCAGCCTCGGCATCCCGTCACTGAAGCTCAGCGACGGCCCGCCTGGCGTGATCACCAAGCAGGACTCGACCGGGATGACCGCCACCACGGGCGTCGCGGCGACCTTCAGCCAGTCCGATGCCCAGGCCAACGGCGTGGTGATCGGGCGGGACGCCAAGGCGCTCGGCATGGACGTCGTCCTGGAGCCGTTCGTCAACATGAACCGCGACACTTCCTGGGGCCGGAGTTTCAACACTTTCGGTGAGGATCCCCTGCTCACCGGCCAGACAGGCGCCGCGGAGATCACCGGCATCCAGAGCCAGGGTGAGATGGCGATGGTCAAGCACTACATCGCCTACGACGGCTCCAATAACGTCGTCGTGGATCAGCAGACCCTGCATGAGATCTACCTGCAGCCCTTCGCCGACGCGGTGCAGGCCGGGGTCTCCTCCGTGATGTGCTCCTACAACCTGATCAACAATGCGCAGGCGTGCGGGAACTCCGACACCCTCACCCAGATCCTGCGCAACGAGCTCGGTTTCAAGGGCTTCGTGACCTCCGACTGGGGCGCCACCCACGCCACCACCAATCTCAATGCCGGCCTGGACATGGAGATGCCCGGCGGCGGGGGTCCCAGCGGCACAGGATTCCCGTCCTACTTCACCAAGAGCGCAATAGAGGCGGACATTGCCAGCGGCACCATCCAGGAATCACGGGTCACCCAGGCAGCGGGACGGATCCTGTACGAATACGAGCGCTTCGGCCTGCTGTCGGGCAAGTCAAAGCACACCGTGACCCCCGAGCCGACCACGGCGGACGAGCAGGTCGTCCAGAAGACCGG
>JAWWPV010001259.1:0-5265 GCA_033854775.1 Trebonia sp. | reverse complement strand
CCTTCTGGTTGATGATCGTGTCGATCGCGATCGCGGTCTTGCCGGTCTGCCGGTCGCCGATGATCAGCTGCCGCTGGCCACGGCCGATCGCGGTCATCGCGTCGATGGCCTTGATGCCGGTCTGCATCGGCTCCTTGACCGGCTGCCGCTGCACGACCGACGGCGCCTGCACCTCCAGGGCACGCAGCGTGGTGTTCTCGATCGGGCCGAGGCCGTCGAGCGGCTCACCGAGCGCGCCGACCATGCGACCGAGGAACGAGTCCCCGACCGGGACCGAGAGGACCTCGCCGGTCCGCTTGACCGTCTGGCCCTCCTCGATGCCAGAGAACTCACCGAGGATAACGACACCGATCTCGCGCACATCGAGGTTCAGCGCGAGGCCGCGGACGCCGTTCTCGAACTCAAGCAGCTCGTTCGCCATGGCCGAGGGGAGGCCCTCGACGCGCGCGATGCCGTCGCCGCACTCGGTGACCGTGCCGACCTCTTCGCGCGCGACGCCCGCGGGCTCGTACTCTTCGACGAACCGCGCCAGCGCCTCGCGGATCTCATCCGGTCGGATTGTCAGCTCCGCCATCTTCCTCATTCCGTTCGTGAATAAAGTCGTCGGATCTAGCCTTCGGGTGCGGGTCAGCCCGCGAGCTTGCGGCGGACCGCGGCAAGGCGGCTGGCCGCGGTCCCGTCTATCAGCTCATCCCCGATCTGGACGGATATGCCACCTATGACCGCCGGATCGTGCACGACGTTCAGGTGAATTCCCTGCCCGTACGCCGCGGTAAGGGTGTCGAGAAGCCGCTGCCGCTGCGCGACCGACAACTCCGTGGCGGCCCGCACCACCGCGATGAGCTGCTGCCGCCGTCGCGCGGCGATGCCGGCGGCCAGGTCGAGCACCGCCTGCGGCGAACGGCCGCGCGGGTGGGTGACCACCTGGGTGATCAGGCTCAGCGAGGGCCCGCTGACCTTGGCCGACAGCAGGCTCGTCAGCAGCGATGTCTTCGCGTCCGGGGTGGTCGGCCCGATCAGCGCGGCCCGCAGCCCCGTCTGCCCGGAGACCACGCGGGCG
The DNA here is from genome assembly GCA_033854775.1 of Trebonia sp. GTDB lineage: Bacteria > Actinomycetota > Actinomycetes > Streptosporangiales > Streptosporangiaceae > Trebonia. Next base: position 4,205 of record JAWWPV010001259.1, on the reverse strand, counting down.
AACCTGAACAGGTCGTCCTCTAGGTCGTCAAGCGTGCCGCCGTATTGCGCGGCCATCGTGAGCGCCTCGATCGCGAGCTGCTCAAGGGCGTCGGCGAAGTCGCCGGAGGTCGCCCAGTGTGCTGCCGCGGCGTCGGCGACCAGTCCCTCGGTCGCCTCGGACACCCTGCCGTGCAGCAGTCGCCCGGCCACGGCCGTCTTCTCGGCTGACGGCTTACCCGAGTCGGCCAGCGCCCGGCGCAGCCCGTGCTCGGAGTCGAGCAGCCGGACCACGGAGAACAGCTGGTCGCCGATCTGCTCGGCGGTCGCGGGATCAACCGCCACCGCGCCAAGCTGGTCGCGGAGCGCGGCGTACGATGCCCTGCTGGCGCCGCGCATTACTGTGCTGCCCCGGACTGACCTACCCGGTTGCCCTGCGCCTCGAGGCCGTCGAGGAACCGGTCGACCATGCGGCTCTGCCGCGCCTGGTCGGTGAGCGACTCGCCGACGATCCGGCCGGCCAGCTCGGTCGCCAGCGACCCGACCTCGGACCGGAGCGAGATCAGCGCCTGCTGGCGCTCCGCTTCGATCTGGGCCTGCGCGCCCTCGGTGATCCGGCGAGCCTCTCCCTCGGCGCGCTCGCGCATCTCGGCGATGATCTGGGCGCCCTGCTCGCGGGCTTCCTCGCGCAGCCGCGAGGCCTCCTGCCTGGCGTCCGCCAGCTGCGCCCGGTACTGATCAAGCAACTGCGCCGCCTCGGCCTGTGCCTCGTCGGCCCGGTTGATGCCGCCCTGGATCGCGTCGTCGCGCTCGTTCAGCGTCTTGATGATCCGTGGCAGCAGCAACTTGGCGAGCACGCCGAACACGACGACGAAGCAGATGGTCCCGATGATCAGCTCAGGCCAGGTGGGAATCAGCGGGTCCTGCGCCGCCGTGCTGGCGGCTAGGGGAATCGTCATGTTGGCCTGTCCTCTCCCTGCTTTGCCCTGGTCAGGATGCGAAGATGAACGGCGCCACGAGGCCGATCAGGGCCAGCGCCTCAGTCAGCGCGAAGCCGATCCACATGTAGAGCGTGATGCGGCCGGCCGCCTCGGGCTGCCGGGCCATGGCCTCAATGGCGTGACCGAAGACCAGACCGATGCCGATGCCAGGGCCGATGGCCGCGAGACCGTAACCGAGTGCCCCGAGACGCTGGATGTCTATTGTCTGGGTCGCGGCGAGGACGGTAGACGCGTCGATCATTGATTTTCCTTTGCGTTCGGTCCGGCGGCTAGGTCCCCGCCGGGCTGTTGAGCCGGGATCAGATGGTGCGATGACTGGAAGCGGCTTAGTGCCCGTGTTCCAGCGAGTCAGAGATGTAGGTGGAGATCAGCGTGGTGAAGATGAATGCCTGCAGGAGGCCGACGAGGAGCTCAAGCAGGAAGACGAAGAACACCATGAAGAACGAGCCGACGGCGAAGAGCAGGCCGATCGACACGCTCGTCATGTACCAGGTCGCGAGCATGAAGATCGTCAGCAGCAGGTGGCCCGCGAACATGTTCGCGAACAGCCGGACGCCGAGGGTGAACGGCTGGACGACCACGTACTTGAGGATCTCGACCGGGATCAGGATGATCAGGATCGGCCACGGGGCTTCCGGGATCCATGACCTGAAGTAGCCGACGAACCCCTTGGCCTTGAAGCCAAGGAGCCAGTAGAGCACGTACATGATCGCGACCAGCGGCCAGACGAAGCCGATCCGCGACATCACCGGGAACTGGAAGACCGGGATCAGTTCCATCAGGTTGCACAGCCAGATGAAGAAGAACAGCGACACCATGTACGGCAGGTACGAGTCGCCCTTCTTGCCGAGCGCCGGGCGGATGACCTGGTCCCGCACCGCGAGGACGGCAAGCTCGCCAATGGACTGCGTCCGGCCGGGGATCAGCTTGGGCTTGCGGAACGCCGCCCAGAAGAACGCGATCACCGCGACCGCGCAGATGATCGCGAGCAGCTCGGGCTTGGTGAAGCCCCAGGAGCCGATCGTGAACAGCGGCTTGAACTCGAAGTTCTGCAGCCCCGGCGCGGGGTACCCGCATCCGTTGAAGAGGTGTGAGTTGTTAACGGTGCAGTTCGAGGGCGTGGCGGCCGCGAGAGCTCCGGTCACCGATCGTCTCCCTTCGGGGGGGTCCCCAGCTTGTTTGGCCTGCCGTACTGGTAGATGATCCAGCCGAGCGAGATGGCGAGCCCGACCAGCATGCCGATCGGGAAAAGCAGTGAAATACTCGTAAAGTGACCGATCAGCCAGCCGATGCCGCCGTAGGCGAGCATGCCGGCGATCAGGTAGCTGAAGATGGTGTAGCCGGTGCCCTTGGTGAGCCCGTCACTCGTGCCGTCGTCCTGGTAAGCGCGCAGTGCGCTGACCCGCTCCGGACGACGAGCGCTTCGCATGCCCGTGATCACGGCGCGCCCTCAGCTCTTCCCGTCGGGCTCGACGTAGAGCATGTTGAGCTTCATCGAGGTGATGACCTGCGACGCTGACCACGCGAGGATGCAGGCGAGCGCGGTAAAGCCGAGCATCTTGCCGTTGAACGCAGTGGAGTGCCGCAGCACGGCGAGCACGATCATGAACGCGATGATCTTGCCGAGGAACGTGCCGAGGGCCGCGACCATCATCGCCATCGGGTTCACCCGGGCGGCCCGGCCGACCACGATGATGCTGATCGCGAAGAAGGCCGTGACGACCCCGACGCCGATGAGCGCGCCGTAGGCGCCCTTGGACCCGCCGAGAGTGGCGCAGAGGACCACCGCGACGGCGGCGACCACGCTTGTGAGCGCCATCGACCACCGTACAACGCGGGCGTACTGCGTCGTCATTGACTGACTCCCTGAGGACTAGCTGACCGCTTGTGAAGGCTATCACAAAGTTCTTGACTGGAACTTTACCTGACTGACGACTTTACATGACCATCGGGCGGGAACACGAGGGGCCCCCTCCTAAACGAAGGGTGGCGATCACAGTGCTCCGCCCCAAAACTCGCGCGCGCGGGCATCCTCCACCGGGGCGGCGTTCCCGCAGGTTACAGCAGATTAAACCATAGATGGCCAGTCTTGCCCCGGTGAGGGAGGGTGTGGAGTAGAAGGTGGGGCAAGGTCAGGTGCGGCGTGACCAGGGCGGCGCGGCCGGCGGGACCGGCTTCGCCCCGCCTGCCCGGTGGTTCGGCAGCGGCCGCACGCCGGTTACCGGCGGGCCGGCCGGCGCGGCGAGGTCAGGGGTAGCGGAGAGCGAGTCGTCGGAACGCATGCGGCTTCCTCTTGGCCGCTCCCGCTTACCGCCACCGGTGGAGCGCCAGGGGCGGAGCATCGGCGCCGTCGCGAGCAGCAGGGCCCCGACGGCGGCGAGCGTGATGACGGCGAACCAGATCAGGCTGATCCGCAGCACCGACAGGCCGACCACGAGGCCGGAGAAGGTTGCCGCCCACAGGTACATGAGCAGCACGGTCTGGCGGTGTGAGTGGCCCATGTTCTGCAGCCGGTGGTGCAGGTGCTGGCGGTCGGCGTCGAACGGCGACATGCCCTTCATCGTCCGGCGGATCACCGCGAGCAGCATGTCCGTGTACGGGATCAGCCAGATCGCGACCGGGATGAGCAGCGGCAGGATCGTCGGGAACCGGTTGACCGGGTGCGCCCCCTGTGAGTGGGTGACCAGGAGGTTATAGTCCAGCGACGCGGCCGACGAGATGGGCCCGTACGCGAGCAGCAGGCCGAGCAGCATCGACCCGGTGTCGCCCATGAAGATCTTCGCCGGGTTGAAGTTGTGCGGCAGGAACCCGATGCACATGCCCACGAGGACCGCGGACGCGACCGCGGGCACGGACTGCGACGGGCTGCCAACCGAGTTGGTCAGCGTGTAGGAGTAGATCAGGTAGGCGAACGCGGAGATGCCGACGATGCCGGCCGCCAGACCGTCCAGGCCGTCGATGAAATTCACCGCGTTGATCGTGGCGACGATGATGAGGATCGTCACCGTGTAGCTCAGGTCTGGTTCGAGCGAGAGGGTCTCACCGCCCGGCCACGGAATCCACGGCAGGTACGCGCCGGACCAGACCACGATGCCGCCCGCCGCGATCTGCCCGGCCAGCTTGGCCAGGGCGCCGATCTCCCAGCGGTCATCGGCGATCCCGACGATCACCAGCAACCCGGCCGCCGCCAGCAGCCCGAGCACCGTGCGGGACGATGGAAACGCCC
>JAWWPV010001258.1:0-6833 GCA_033854775.1 Trebonia sp. | reverse complement strand
GTGATGCGGAAGATCTTCAGGATGCGCTCCTGCGTGCAGACCAGGTCGAGTGACCCGTCGTGCGCGCGCACCCGCTTGAGCCCGCCGACCAGGACCCCGAGGCCCGTGGAGTCGAGGAACTCGACCTTCTCCATGTTGACTACCAGCTGGTAGTTCTTCTTGTTGACGAGCTCGATGAGCAGCTCGCGCAGGCGCGGCGCGGTGTAGACGTCGATCTCACCTTCGACGTCAACGATCTCGATGCCGTCCTTGTTGCTGTGCGCCAGCTTCAGATCCACAAATCCTCCAGCGCCCCGAGGGCGTCTCTCGCTTCGTGGGGGCGACCCCTGCCCGGCATTCAACCACGCTCAGGCGTCATGTCTATACCAAAACATACTGCCCAGCATCCGCCTAGCGGATGACACACTGAAAACCTATGCCCATCGCCGCCCTGCCGACAGCTGAAACCCGCCAGGACAACTCCGCACTCGCGGTCCTGGGGGCCGCGCAGCGTGCCGGGGAACTTGTCCATCTGGAACACATACCCGGACAACAGGGCCAACCCACCTCCTGGCCTGAGTCTGTTCGTCCCGATGTGGCCGCCGCGCTCGGCGCGCGCGGCATCGCGTCCCCGTGGACGCACCAGGCGCAGGCCGCGGCACTGGTCCGGTCGGGACGCCACGTGATCATTGCCACACGCGCCGCGTCCGGCAAGTCGGCCGGCTACCTGGCCGCCGCGTTGTCGGAAGTACTCGACGGCGGCACCGCGCTGTACATCGCGCCCACCAAGGCACTCGCCGCCGACCAGCTCAAGGCGGTTCGCGACCTTGGCGTGCCCGGTGTCCGTGCCACCTGCTACGACGGCGACTCGACGGTCGCGGAGCGCGCCTGGGCGCAGGCCCACGCCAACTACCTGCTGACAAATCCGGACATGGTGCACAGCGGGCTGCTGCCGAACCACGCCCGCTGGCGCGGGTTCTTCCGCCGCCTGCGGGTCGTGATCATCGATGAGTGCCATGGCTACCGAGGTGTCTTCGGCTCGCACGTCGCCCAGGTCCTGCGCCGGCTCCGCCGCGTCGCCGCGCATCATGGCGTCGGGCCGCCGCCGGTATTCATCCTCGCCTCCGCGACGATCGCCGATCCGGCCGCCTGTGCCAGGGCGCTCACCGGCCTTGAGGCGGTCGCCGTGACCGACGACGGCTCGCCGCGGGCGCCGCTCACGTTCGCGCTCTGGGAACCGCCCCTGCTGCACACCTACGCCGAGGTGCGGGCCCGCAGGGCGGCCACGAGCGAGGCCGCCGACCTGCTCGCCGCGTTGGTCAAGGCCGAGGTTCCCGCGCTCGCCTTCATCAGGTCGAGGCGCGGCGCCGAGACCGTCGCGCTCGCCGCACGTGACGCCCTCGACGCGGGGCTCTCCGGCAACGTCGCCGCCTACCGCTCCGGCTACCTGCCCGACGACCGCCGCGGCCTTGAGTCGGGGCTGCGCGACGGGCGGATCACCGGCATGGCCACCACGAGCGCCCTCGAGCTTGGCATCAACATCACCGGACTCGACGCGGTGCTGATCGCCGGGTGGCCGGGGACCTGGGCGTCGCTTTGGCAGCAGGCGGGCCGGGCGGGGCGGGCCGGGCACCATGCGACCGCGGTGTTCATCGCCCGCGACGACCCGCTTGACAGCTACCTGGTGCACCACCCGGACGCCCTGCTCCACCATCCGGTCGAGCCCGCCGTGCTCGACCCGGCCAACCCGTACGTGCTCGGCCCGCACCTGGCCGCCGCGGCGGCCGAGCTGCCGCTGACCGAGACCGACCTGGACCTCTTCGGCCCCGCGGCCGCCAAGGCGGTCGCCGGCCTCGACGCGGCGGGCGAGCTGCGCAGGCGCCCTTCCGGCTGGTACAACGCCAGGAACCGCCGCCCGGCCAGGGAGATCTCGATCCGCGGCAACCTCGGCCGCCCCATCCGCGTTGTCGAGGAAGCCACCGGCCGCCTCGTCGGCACCATGGACGAGCCGTCCGCCCACCGGTACGTGCACGACGGCGCGGTCTACCTCCATCAGGGCGAGTCCTACCTGGTCAGCACCCTCGACCTGGCCGACGGGGTGGCCCTCGTCGAGCCCAGGGACCCCGGCTACGCCACCCAGGCCCGCGACATCACGGACATCGACCTCATCGCCGAGCGCCGCCGCGTGCACTGGGGCAACGCCGACCTGATGCTCACCGACGTGCGGGTGACCCGGCAGGTGGTGGAGTACGCACGCATCCGTTCGGGGAAAAAGTCGAAAGAGCCGGCGGTGGCGCTCGAACTGCCGCGGCGGACGCTGTCCACGGTGGCCGTCGCCTGGACCATCCCGAACGAGTGCCTGGTTTCCCTCCCTGGCAACGACCTCGGCGGAGCCGCCCACGCCGCGGAGCACGCCGCCATCGGGCTCTTGCCGCTCTTCGCCACCTGCGACCGGTGGGACGTGGGCGGCCTGTCCACCGAACTGCACCCATCGACCGGCCAGCTCACCGTGTTCGTCTACGACGGCCACGCGGGCGGTGCGGGCTTCGCGGAACGCGGCTTCGCCGTCGCCGCCGACTGGCTGACCGCCACCAGGGACGCGATCAGCACCTGCCCGTGCGAGACAGGCTGCCCCTCCTGCGTACAGTCTCCCAAGTGCGGCAACGGCAACTCGCCGCTGTCCAAGTCGGGCGCCGTAGCCCTGCTCGACCTCGTCCTATCGAACGCCTCTTAGAGCGCTGGGTCGCGGGACCGTGTACCGATTTTTTCCGGTGGGACGAATGGGGCAATCCGGGCAGATTTCCGGCCACAAAATTAGTGATCCCCCTCGCCGGGGGGGATAGCGAGGGGGACCACACGGTCCGGCCCTGGGGGGGTAGGCCGGTTCCGTTCTACAGTAAAGCTTATCCGCAAGGCGGCTGGCATGCCACAGATGAAGTGCGATCAACCCGTAAAGGAATTACAACATATATGGGTTCGTTCTGAACAGACGTTCCGACGGATAGTTTGCCGCTACCGAATATTTCTAGGGGCGGTCCCGGCGCGGCTGTCCGCGGGGGGCTGGCGAGCCCGGCGGGCGCCTTGCGCGGTTCGAGGGGCGGCGCGCGGCGCGAGCGCTCCTAACGGTTAATGGAATGTGAACGCGTCCACCGATCAAGATCACGAATTGATCACACATAGGGTCTTGGATGTGGCGCGCTTTCGACGTAGAAAGGTGATACGGACCGGATGAACGTCCGGGCACGACAGTCAGGTACCCACGCGCGACCAGCCGCGGGAGGCGTGTCGGGCCAGGCATAACTGACTGGCCGACAATTGATCAGGTGCACGCTTGGTAGCCAGACTGTCCTGCATACGGCGACGGCGCCCCAGTCGGGGCGCCGTTCGCACGTGACGGACGAACCTTGTCATCCTGATGTCACCGGATGGTTACCAGTCGCGGCAAGGATAGGATTAGCAGGTTCGTCGACACCCCGACGCGGCCGGGATGTCCGCGCCGCCTGCATTCCAGGGCGCTAGCCTTGAACCACCTGGGGCAGTGTGCGCTGTCGCAGCGAGGATTCGGGGAGGGATGCGATGGTTCGCACCGAGAGACCAGACGGCGCCGACGGGCAGCAGTCGCTGGGGGAACTCGTCGCGCTTGCCGCGAAAGACCTGTCATCGCTCGTCCACTACGAGATCAGCCTCGCCAAGAGCGAACTGAAGATGGACGCGCGGCGGATCGGGATCGCCGCCGGGATCGCCGTCGTGGGCCTGTTCGTGGCCTGCCTGATCGTCGTCCTGCTCTGCTTCGCCCTCGCGTACGGGCTCGTGGCGGCCTTCGATATCCCGATCTATGCCGGGTTCCTCTGCACCGTGGGCGCGTGCCTGCTGATCATCGTCGTCGGCGGGCTGATCGCGTACCTCATTATCCGCAGGGTGACCGGCATGAAGATGACGCGGAAGACCGTGATGGACGATATTGGCATGCTGCGCAGGAGCGAGTCGGGCCCGAATGGCTCGGGACCGGCGGTCAGCGTGGGCAAGGGCACTACGGCGGAGATTCCGCCGGCGCGACCGTAATCGCAAGGGGCAAAGCATGCCGGCAGAGCCGGTCATTCAGATCGACGGCCCGTGGACCCACCGCTCGGTGACCGCGAACGGGTCCAGGTTCCACGTGGCGAGCATGGGCGAGGGGCCGCTCGTGCTGCTCCTGCATGGCTTTCCTGAGTTCTGGTGGACCTGGCGGCACCAGCTCGTCACGCTGGCCGAGGCCGGCTACCGGGCGGTCGCGGTCGACCTGCGCGGCTACGGGGGCAGCGACAAGCCGCCCAGGGGGTATGACCTGATCACCGCGGCGGCCGACGCCGCCGGGCTCGTCCGTGCGCTCGGTGAGGCCAACGCGACCATCGTGGGCCATGACTGGGGCGGGCTCACCGCGTGGACGCTTGCCGCGTACTTCCCGAAGGCGGTGCGCAGGCTCGCCGTCGTCTCGATGGGCCATCCGCTGCGGATGCGAGCCCGGGTGCTGTCCAGCCCGCTACGGATCTCGCGGACGCTGAACGAGCCGGCCGGCCAGGCGAAGCGGGGTGGCTACCCGCTCGCCTTCCAGGTGCCGATGATCCCGGAACGGCAGCTCGTTCGTAACGGCGGCGAGCTCGTGGGGTCGATCCTGTCGTCCTGGTCGGCACCGGGATGGCCGGACGAGGAGACCGTCAGGACCTACCAGCGCGCCATGCGCGTCCCGCCGGTCGCACACACCTCACTCGAATACCACCGGTGGTTCGTGCGCTCCACGTTCCGCCCGGATGGCCTGCGGTACGCCAGGCAGATGCGGACGCCGATCGCCGCGCCGGTCCTGCACCTGCACGGTGCCCTCGACCCCTGCATCCCGCCGTCGGCCGCCCGCGGCGCGGGCCGGTACGTCGAGGGACCGTACCGCTGGAAGGTCATCGAGGGGGCCGGCCACTTCCCCCACGAGGAACGGCCGGGGCAGTTCGACGCCGAGCTCCTCGGCTGGCTCGCCGACCCCGAGCCGGACCGGTGACCGCGCAGAGATGACGGCGGAGCGCGGCCGCGACAGGGACACCGCCGGACGGGCACGGAACGCGCGGCCAAGGGACGAGCTTGGCCGGCCGCTGCCCCGGTCAGCCGCGCAGGACGTGCCGCACATTGCTGACGACCTGGTCATCTCGCCCGCCGAGGCGGCCGAGCTCGGCGGCAGGCTGCTTGCCGAGGGGCGGCCATTCCACGCGCACGAGGTTTTCGAGGCGGCCTGGAAGTCTGTTCCCGGCCAGCAACGCGAACTGTGGCGCGGCCTCGCCCAGGTCGCGGTCGGCCTCACGCACGCCAGGCGCGGTAACCCAGGCGGCGCGATAGCCCTGCTCCGCAGGGGCGCCGGGCAGGTCGCCGAGTTCGCGGACGAGCCAAGCGAGGTCGACGCGGGCTTCGTGGCCGCGCAGGCGACGGACCTCGCGCTCCGCATCGAGCGGGATGGCCTCGCGGGCGTGCCAGAAGCCGACCTGCGCCTGAAGCTCAGCCCTTAGTCACAGCCCTGCGTGGAAGTCGGGAAGGTCTGGCTGGCGCCGGCCCTCGCGTCGGCGGCGACCTCGGTCGCGGTGAGCGCGAACCCAGTGTTCGATGTGCCCACCGCCGCCGCGAACACCACGCCGTACACGGTGCCCGACGAGCTGAGCAGCGGCCCGCCCGAGTTGCCCGGCTCGACCTGGGCCCTGATCTCGAAGATCTGCCGGTTGACCTGGCCGGTCTGGTAGATGTCCGGGCCGACGGCGTTCTGCGTCCCGCCGATGCGCGCGGCCGCCTGGGTGAAGCCGTGGTCGAGCGGGTAGCCGGCCACGACGGCGCTCGCGCCCGCCTGCCCCTGGTAGTCGAAGTGCAGCGGGGTGATGTTGAGGCCAGGTACGTAGAGCACCGCGATGTCCACCTGGGGGTCGTAGAGGACGACGTGCGCGTGATAGGTCACGCCGCTCGCGGTGGTCACGGTCGGCCCCTGGGTCACGCCGGCGACCACGTGCGCGTTGGTCAGCACGTGCTGCGGAGCGTAGACGAAGCCCGACCCTTCGATACTGCGGTCGCAGCTCAGCGCGGTGCCCTGCACCTTGAGTACCCGGTTGCGGGCGTCCAGGTACCCGGGACTGTTCAGCACCGCCGTGTCTGGCGGACTGATGGCGAACAGGTGCGCGGCGCCGATGCCACTGAACACCTGCGGGAACGGGCCGCTGGCCAGCAGCCGCCGGAACTCGGAGAACATGGTCTTCGCCTGAGACGGCATGACCTTGTCCATCGTGCGGAGCGTGGCCGAGTTATCGACCTGGGAGACGACGCCCTGGAACGACGACGCGGTGAGGACCGAGCCAATCGCCCAGGCGATCAGCAGCATCGACAGGACGCTGACCAGGGACCCGCCGACGGCATCGAGGACCGTCGACGACGGACTTGTCATCGACTGCCGCAGGTAGGCACCGACCGACGAGAACACGAACTGGCCGAGGATCGCGAACACGATCAGCAGGATGACCGCGACCACGTCCTGCTGCGTCTGTCCGCCGACAATGGCACGTGAGATCGAAGGGCCGAACTCGGCGCCGAGCACGGCGCCGCCGACGAAACCGATGAAGCTCAGCGAGCCAACGATAAAGCCCTGCCGGTAGCCAGAGACCGCGAACCCAACGGCAATGACGAGGAGGGCGAGATCAAGCAGATCAGCGCGCACGGTGTCCACGGTATCCGCTGCCGCCTAATAAGAGGGGCGCCATCACGGATCGGAGCCTCACCCGTTACGCACATTACGTTCCGCTAAGGACCTGCCAGGAAGTAAGCCGGCATTCGCCGCCGCCTCCGTCTCGGATCTGATA
>JAWWPV010001257.1:0-3614 GCA_033854775.1 Trebonia sp. | reverse complement strand
GTTCGCGGTGAGCTGGTACTCGGCCACCCCGACCGTGCGGCCGGCGAGCTGCTCGGGCCGCTCGATGCCACTGCCGGCGTGCACGTAGATGCCGCTGTGCCGAAACGACCGCGACGGGAACACTGGGATCGCGACGAACGGCGCCTCCTCGCCCGCCGACAGTGAAACGAGGAAGCTGCCGAGCGACATCTCCGCCGCGTCGAACTCCCGGAACCTGGCCATCCGGAAGAAGATCTCCTCGATGGTCATCGGCAGGCAGGTGAGGTCGATGCCGAGCGGCCGCACCCTGCCGTCGACGAGCGGCCTGGTCCTGTCGTAATCTCCGCACGCCAGGGTCAAGCGCAGCATGTCACCGTCACCCGTTGTCCGCGGCGTCGCCCAGGTACACCACACTGTCGTAGCCGAGCTGCTTGAACACGCGGTTCTGCCCGGACAGCAGGCGCAGCGGCTCCCCGTCGGCGCTAAGGTACTGCGCCACGGTGTTCTGCGGGACGTACAGGGTGTCGCCGGCGGTGAAGTCGTACCGCTTCGGCTCCAAGGCGATGCGCGCGTAGTACTTCTCGGCGATCTCCGCCTGGACCTCCCACTGGAGGCTGTAGCCGGAGCCCGAGAGCACGTAGAGCACCTCGTCGGCCATCTGCCAGCGCCGGCCCGACCGGCCGCCCGCGGGTATCTCCAGCTCGAAGACGTCCACGCTGAACGTCCGCACGTCCTCGTGCGCCGGCGACGACATCACGCGGACCCGCCCAAGCGGCGCGTCCTCCCATTTCGTGTCCGCGTGCTTGACGACCTTCCTGCGCTGTTGCACGCCGGGCGTCCACAGTCGTGACCAGTCCTCGCGCGGGCCGAACTTGTCCTTGTCGGCCACCGGTCCGCTGCGGCCCTGCTGGATGAGCCCCAGGTACATCCAGGTGCTCTTCGCCTTCATGATCAGGCAGGTGGCGGGCTCGTCGTAGGGGTTGAAGTGGCGGTGCACCGAGTCGGTGTGCACGAGCACGAGGTCGCCCGCCGACCAGTCGTAGCGCTGGTCGTCGTGGATCTCGTAGCCGGCGCCCTCAAGGATGTAGAACGCCGCCTCGTTCTGGTGGCCGTGGCCGTGGTTGGCCGACCGCGGGGGCAGGTGGACGAAGTGCACCTGCAAGGTCTGGGTCAGGAACGGGTCGTCACCCGGGCCGATGCGCCACCAGGTGCGGGACTCGTCGGAGTCGCCGGAATGGGCGACCTTCCCGTCGTCGGCGATGAAGTCGTCGGACCGCACCCGGGGCGCGGCCAGCTGGGCGGCGCGGAACCCTTTGAGGCCATACGTGGCGGAGGACATTCCGCGCAGGAAGACGCGTTCGCTTTCAGCCATGCCAGCTCCCTTGCTATTGGTATAACCTTTATACCCTAGAGGCTCAGATAACGTCCAGAGTCGGCAGGCGCCGTCACGCCGTCAGGCGTCCTGCTTCCAGCCCTGGACCAGCTCGGTGTCGACGCCGACCGGACCGATGGCGGCGCCACCCCCCGGGTTGCCCACCGGTGCGCCCTTGCCCGGCAGGGGCACGGCGAAGAACCGCTTGTTGTCCTGCACGAACTCCGCCATCTCCGCGGGTGCCCGCCAGTCGAGGAAGATGGCCTGCTGTGGGCAGGCTGGCTCGCACGCGCCGCAGTCGATGCACTCCGCCGGGTTGATATAGAGCTTGCGCGCACCCTCGTAGATGCAGTCGACCGGACACTCCTCCAGGCAGGACTTGTCCATGATGTCGATGCAGGAGGATGCGATGAAGTACGGCATGTGGCACTCCTCATTCAGGCTGTGGCGGACCGGATGGTCGCGAGATAGCGGGAGCCGGTCAGGGTCGGGCGGCCTCGACATCGGTGGAGTGGCCGGGGAACAGGCTGGCCGACGGGTCGAGGGCGACAGCCGCGTTGTGCACCGCCGTCGCGGCCTCGCCGAAGCCGACCGAGATCAGCCGCACCTTGCCGGGGTAGGCGGTGATGTCCCCGGCCGCGTACACGCGCTCCAGGTTGGTCGCCATCGTGGAGTCCACCGCGATGCGACGGTCGGCGATGTTCAGGCCCCAGGTCTGCAGGGGACCGATGTCAGCGGTGAATCCGAGCGCGGCGACGACCGCTTGTGTCTCCAGGCGGCGCACGTCCCTACTGCGCTTGTCCATCACGTCGATGCCCTCAAGCGCACTGTCTCCGTAGGCGGCGACGACTTCCGCGCCGGTAATAATCGGCACCGCCTTGTCGCGTACCTGGCGGACTAGCGCCTCGTGCGCGCGGAACGTTTCTCGCCGGTGCACGACCGTCACCGAGCGCGCCAGCGGGGCGAGCGTCAGCGCCCAGTCGAACGCGCTGTCGCCGCCTCCGATGATCGCGACGTCCCTGCCCCGGTAGTCCTCGGGCGCGGGGACGAAGTACACCACGCCTTGCCCCTCAAAGGCCCGCAGCGACGGCAGCCGCCGCGGGCTGAACGTGCCGATACCGCCCGTGACCACGACGAATCTGGCCTCGATCCGCAGCCCGGAAGCGGCCGTGACGACCACACGGCCGGGTTCCCGTGACAGCTTGGCGCCCTGCTCGCCGAGCGCGTACACGGGGGCGTACCGGTCCGCCTGTGCCGCGAGGCCGGCCACGAGGTCGCGGCCGCGGACGGCGGGGAAGCCCGCGACGTCATGGATCACCTTCTCCGGGTACATCGCGGTCACTTGCCCGCCTACTTCGGGGAGCGAGTCCATGAGTGCGACGGTCAGTCCGCGGAAGCCAGCGCAGTAGGCCGCGTAGAGCCCGACCGGGCCCGCGCCCACGATCAGGGCATCGACGTCTACGCTCCCGGAGTCTGGCGACGAAGGCGGCATGGAGCAGGCCTTTCTCCTTAGGACTAAGGTCATACCATTATGCCTCGAAGTTCGCCAGTGAGGCAAGCTCCGTCACGGCGCGGCTCCCCCAGTGCCCTTAATCCCCTAGTGAGCCCGCACGTCCCGTTGGAGCACGGCCTCTGGGCAGGTACTATTACTCGCCAGCCCCATTGGGCGAACCATAAGGCCTAATAAAAATTCAGTCACGATTCACCACCGAGCCTTGTTAGGCAGGTGGGGAAATGGGGGACAATGGGCGCTTCACGTGGCACATTCGATGCCGCGGAGGATCCCGCCGCCTCCCGTCTCGCCCGGGCGAACCTGTTCGACAAGGTCAGCGTGGGCAGGATCTCCGAGACGATCGTCGACCAGATCCGCCAGCTCATGCGCACAGGTCAGCTCAGGCCCGGGGACCGGCTGCCCGCCGAGCGGGACCTGTGCGAGCGATTCGGCGTCAGCCGCGTCACCGTGCGGGAAGCGCTGCGGATGCTGGAGTCCAGCGGGCTCGTCGAGATCCGGGTCGGGGCCCGCGGCGGGGCGTTCGTGACGATTCCCACCAGTGAGCATGTCGGCGACGGCCTCGCTGACATGCTGAGCCTGTCGGCGCTCACCGCGGCCAACGTCACCGAAGTCAGGCTGATCCTCGAGGTAGGGATCGCGCCGCTGGTCTGCGCCCGCGCCACCGAGGAGGACATCGAGGCCCTGGAAGAGATCTGCGAGCGGTCCCGGGAGGCGGTCCGCACCGAGACCTACACGATGGACCTGTCGGCC
>JAWWPV010001256.1:0-8973 GCA_033854775.1 Trebonia sp. | reverse complement strand
ACGTCCGTGCCGACGTGCTCTATGTCGACGACGGGCAGGTGCTGACCTCGGCAGGAAAGACCGCGGCGCTCGACCTCTGCCTGCACCTGGTCCAGCGCGACCACGGTGCCTCCGCCGCGAACGGACTGGCCAGGCGCCTCGTAGTGGCCTCGCACCGCCGCGGGGGGCAGGCCCAGTTCATCGCTCCACCGCCCGACCCGCGGGTGACCGACAGGCTCGGGCCGGCGCTGGACTGGGCTCGGACCCACCTCGACGAGCCCCTCACCGTGCCGGACCTCGCGCGGGAGTCCGGGCTCAGCGCCCGGCAGCTCGCGCGCCGGATGCGCGCCGAGGCCGGGCTCACCCCGCTCGGCTGGCTGCACCAGCAGCGCATCACCCGCGCCCAGGACCTGCTCGAGCGCACGGAGGCCTCGGTTGAGCAAATCGCCGCGCGGTGCGGCATGGGCACGGCCACCACGCTGCGCCGCCATTTCCAGCGGGCCGTCGGCGTCAGCCCGACCGCCTACCGCACCGCCTTCCGCGGCTGATCCCTGACCGCGGCGCGGGCGCGCTGGCCTTCACCCGGCGCGGGTGACGCGGCCCGCACCGAGGTCTTGCATTCTGCAGGCATGATCGCAAGGGGATGCAAGGTGCTGTGCGCGGCTTCAAGGACGACGTGGTGGGCCTGAAGGACGTCAACACTCACCGCGGCCAGGAGCAGCCTGAACAGCGGGACGCTAAGCGCGCTTGCCGCGGCGGTGGGTTCGGTCGTCACCGCGGGGAACAGCCTGGTCTCGGCCGTGTCGAGCACCTGCTGACGCGCGCTGCCTGGAGAGTCCGAGCGCCACGGCCGGATCGCAGTGGACCCTGCCATAGCTCTGCAGCAAGCTGACCATTCGGTGGGTTACCGCAGGGTGTCCGCCCGCTGAGTTGCCGCCGCCGGCCACGGTGGGTTGCCGCGGCTTTACGCCGGGTATGGCTCTGCTGCCGCGGGCATGGCCCGCTCAGCCGGGGGGCTGGGCGGCCGGCTGGGGACTGTCGCCTGCGGCGCTTTACACCGACCATGAACACGGGCGGGTCGGACTTAACGAGGGCGCGCTCGCCGGCGGGCGGCCCGGCCTGGTTACGGGGGGAAGACATGGACGCGTCGCTGCTTGCGGTACTGACCGAGTCGGAACGGCTGCTCGTCGCGGAGACCGACCGGGATGCGCTCGCCATGCTCGACGAGGACGGGGCCATCGCGCTCGAGACGCGGATCAGGCGGGCGCGTGACAAGTACGTCGGCCAGTACCGCCGGGGCGCGAGCGCCCGCGTGTCGGAGCGCGGCGGCCGGGGGAAGGCGCGGCCAGAGAACGCCCGCGCTCGCGCGAAGGCGGAGGCGTTCGAACGGGCGCTGGCCGACGTGAGCCGCCGAGTCGCGGTCCTCGCCAGGGAGTCGGCGGCGGCGCTGCGGGCAGAACGGCTCGCCGCGGCGAAGGCTGCCAGGCAGCGCGACTGGCCGGGATCCGGTGAGATGGTGCCCCGCCAGCGGCGCCGGGGCCCGGATGCGACGCCGGAACCGACCGGGGAACGCGCCCTGCGCAACCCCGCGAGCGAGAAGCAGCGGGCAGGCACGCTCGCCGAGGGCGCTCGCCGCCAGGTGAAGCGGGACAGCAAACGCGCCACGGCGCGCTAGGGGCCAGTGACTCTCGATTCGATGGGCCGCCGGCTTTCGATGAGGCACCGGGCGCGCGCGGAACACGACACGGGACAGGCATCGCGGGAGAGAGCCGGCACTCCGGCGGTGCCCCGGCTTTCCCCGGCCCTGGCCGTCGCCGTCACCGTCGTCCTGCTGGTCATCGTTAATGTAGTTGACGTCCGGGTGGCGCATGCCTCGCTTGTCGTCGGGCCCGTCTGCGCCGCGGTGCTGCTCGGGCTAGCGCGGCTGGCCGGGCTGAGCTGGCAGGAGCTCGGGCTCGGCCCAGGGACGTGGCGGCGCGGGTTCACGTGGGCGGCCGCCGTGATCGGCATCGTGGCGGTTGTCCTCGCGGCCGGCGCGGCGCTTCCGCTGACGCGCGACGCGTTCCGCGACAGCCGGTATCACCTGGGCTTGGCCGACGCGCTGCTCACCGCTTTCGTGCTTATCCCGGTCGGCACGGTGCTGCTTGAGGAGGTCGCCTTCCGCGGCGTGCTGTGGGGCCTGCTGCGGCGCCTCGGCGGGACCGTCCTGGCGACCGCGGTGTCGTCGGCGTTGTTCGGCCTGTGGCACATCCTCCCGTCGCTTGGACTCGCCGGGGACAACGAGGCGATCGGGAACGCGGTCGGCCGGGGCACGTCCGCGCAGGTGATCGCCGTCGCTGGCACGGTGCTGTTCACCGCGCTGTCCGGCGTGGTGTTCTGCGAGCTGCGGCGCCGTAGCGGCTCGATACTCGCGTCCGCCGGCCTGCACTGGGCGGTGAACGGGCTGAGCGTGCTGGCCTCGGCCGCGGTGTGGGCGTGGGCCACCCGGTGACTTCGCAGAGAAGCGGGCCTGCGGCATCCGTGACGGTTCACCCCTTCCAGATGATGCGCACTCGGCCTGGCCGGCGAACGCTGCTGCCTACTACCGCTCACCGGGGAAGGGGGGAGGCCTGATGGCAACCGACAACGCGGCACCGGCCGCGGTCCCAGGGCCGCCACGCACACCAGAGAAGGACGCGGTGGCCGAACGCCCCGTGCGGCCGCGCTGGTGGTACTTCCCGCGCACCCGGCGCTACCTTTCCGGGTTTCCGCCGGCGGGCCTGACCGGGGCGCTTATCTTCTACTGCCTGTCGCTCACGCCGTCGCTGCTGCCGAGGGCGTGGTACCTGCAGGCGGTGATGTCCGCGGTGACGGCGGCCATCGGCTACGGCCTCGGGCTGCTCATCGGCTGGCTGCTGCGCTCGCTGGTCCCGTGGCGTCCAGGTACCGGGCTCCGGCGCGTTGCGCGCTGGGCGCTGGTGGCCGCCGCCGTGGTGCTGATCCCGCTGTTCGGCGTCCTCGGCGCGCAGTGGCAGCACCAGATCAGGGCACTGGTCGACGTCACCCAGGAGAGCGAGGCCAGCTACGTCCTGGTCGTCGTGGTGACGGTGGTGCTGACGGCGGCCCTGGTCATGGTCGCGCGCGGGATCAGGGCGGTCGTGCGGCTGATCGCCCGGCTCGTGGGCCGGGTCGTCCCGGACCGGGCCGGGGCCGCCGTCGCGGTGCTCGTGGTGTGCGTGCTGCTCCTGCTGCTCGCGACCGGGGCGCTGTCGCGCGGCGCGATCGGCGCGGCCGACTCCGTGTTCGGCGGCGTGGACAGCGGAACCGCCGCCGGCGTCATTCAGCCCACGTCCCCGATGCGGTCGGGCGGCCCCGATTCGCTCGTGCCCTGGGACACGCTCGGCCGGCAGGGCAGGACCTTCGTGGCGGGCGGCCCGACGGCCGCCCAGATCAGCCAGTTCACCGGGACGCCGGCGATGGAGCCGATCCGGGTGTACGCGGGCCTTAACTCGGCGCCGTCCATCGAGGCGGAGTCCGCGCTGGTGCTCAGGGAGCTGGAACGTACGGGGGCGTTCAACCGCAAGGTGCTCGTCGTCGCCACCACCACCGGCACCGGCTGGCTGAACCCGGCGATGATCGATCCGCTTGAGTACATGAACGACGGCGACACGGCGGTCGCCGGGATCCAGTACTCCTTCCTGCCGAGCTGGATCTCCTTCATCGCGGACAAGGGTCCCGCGCAGGAGGCCGGACGTGACCTGTACGACGCGGTGTACGGCGTATGGAGCCGGCTGCCCGCCGGCCACCGGCCGAAGCTGGTCGTCTTCGGCGAGAGCCTCGGGTCGTTCGGCGGCGAGACGGCGTTCAGCGGCGTCAACGACATCAGGAACCGGACCTCGGGGGTGCTCTGGGTCGGCCCGACCAACACCAACACGCTGTGGAGCCAGTTCACGGCCGACCGCGATCCGGGAACGCCCGAGTGGCAGCCGGTCTACCGGGGCGGCAGCACGGTGCGTTTCATCACCTCGCTCGGTCAGCTCAGCCCGCTCCCCGCGGACTGGACCGAGCCGAGGGTGGTGTACCTGCAGAACACCTCCGACCCGATCGTCTGGTGGTCGTGGGCGCTGGCCTTCCACCAGCCCGACTGGCTGCGCGGCACGCACCCGCCCGACGTTTCCTCGGCGATGCACTGGTATCCGCTCGTGACGTTCTGGCAGGTCGCGGCCGACCTGGCGCTGGCGGCGTCCGTCCCGGCCGGGCACGGCCACACCTACGGCATGCTCCAGGGCGCCGCCTCCTGGGCGGCCATCATCCCGCCCGCCGGCTGGACGGCGGCCCGCACTGCCGAGCTGGGGAACCTGGCCGCCAACTGAGCCGACGGGGCGGGACGGGCGAAGTCACGCCCTCGTTCGGGATAACTCTCGATTGTCTGCCACCGCGGCCCGGCTCCCGCCGAGCGCCGGGTGGTTGTGGCAACGGGCCGCTTATAGCCGGCTCGCTGCCACAACCACCCGGTAGCCGGCGGGAAGACGTGAGTGCCGCGCGGGCCGTTTGTTACGGCTGGGTGCCGAGCGTCACGGTGGCCGTGGCCGCCTTCCCGTCCCGCACGTAGTTGATCGTCACCTTGTCGCCTGGGCTCTTGGTGAGCGTCAGTTCCTGCAGCTGCACGTTGGTGGTGGCCGGGTTGCCGTCGACCTTGGTGATGACGTCACCCTGGCGCAGGCCGGCCTTCGCGGCCGGTCCGTTGGCCACTACGCCCGCCACGAACAGGCCCTCGCTGATCCCGGCTTCCGCGGCCGCGGCCCGGGGTATCGGCACGGTCTGGACCCCGAAGAACGCGTGCGTTACCCGGCCGGTGGAGATGAGCTCGTCCGAGATGGTCTTGCCCAGGTCAACCGGGATCGCGAAGCCAAGCCCGATGTTCCCCCCCGACGATTCACCGGTCGAGCTTGGTACGGTCGCGCCCGCGGTTGGAATGCCGATGAGGTCGCCCGAGCAGTTCACCAGGGCGCCGCCGCTGTTGCCCGGGTTGATCGCGGCGTCCGTCTGCACCGCGGACACGAGGAGCGCGGAGCTGTCGTTCTCCGCTGGCACTTCCACCGTCCGGTCCAGCGCGCTCACGATGCCGGAGGTCACGGTACCGGACAGGCCGAGCGGCGCGCCCAGGGCGACGACCGGCTGGCCGACCTGCACGGAGTCCGATGAGCCCATCGTGATGGCCTTCAGGTCGAACGGCGGCGTGACCTTGAGCACGGCCAGGTCGGTGAGAATGTCGCGGCCGACGATCGTGGCGGGCACGGTGGTTCCCGACGCGAATGTCACCTCCACCTTGCCGCCGCTGGCGGCGGGAGAGATGACGTGGTTGTTCGTCAGGATGTAGCCGTCGGTCTTGATGACCTCCCCGGATCCGGTCCCCGCGCCGGCGGCCCCGCTGGCGGCGATCGTCACCACGGAGGGAAGCACGTCCTCGGCCACGGTGGTCACTGAGCAGGCAGCGGCGGAGCCCGCGGCAACGTTTCCCGCGGTGGAAAGGGTGGAAGTGGTCGTCGTGCAGCCGGCGCCAACTACCGCGAAGGCGGGAATCAGAATCCAGGGCCACCGCCTGGAACGCTCGCGTCCCATATCTGTCGCCTCTCCTGCACGGTCGTCAGCTCACAGCACGCCTGTGCCCGCGGGCATACGGACCCGCCGCCATGGCGTCAGCGTTCCCCTGCCGGCCCTGGCGTGCCTCACCCAGAGCGGGTGAAGGTGAATCCACCCATTCCTGGCTGTGGCGGCTGGCTCCTGAACCAGGTGCGGGCGGATGGGCCGGCGGCGTGTTCGCCAACCCGGTGATCGCGGGCTTTTACCCTGATCCGAGCGTCTGCCGGGCCGGCGACGACTACTGCCTGGCGCCGCTCATGCTGGCCAACATGCCGGGCTCGTAGGAACCTCCCCGCTGGTGCACGATCACGGCGAGCCGGTTGGCCGCGTTGATCAGGGCGACCAGGGAGACCAGCGCGGCGACCTGGTCGTCGTCGTAGTGCTTGCGCACCTGCGCCCAGGTCTCGTCGGACACGCCGTCGTGAGCGTCGGCGAGCCGGGTGCCCTCCTCAGCGAGCGCCAGCGCGGCCTGCTCGGCCTCGGTGAACACGGTGGACTCGCGCCAGGCGGCGACCAGGTTCAGCCGGACCGCGGTCTCGCCGGCGGCCGCGGCCTCCTTGGTGTGCATGTCGATGCACCAGCCGCAGCCGTTGATATGGCTGGCGCGCAGCGACACCAGCTCCTGCGTGGACTTCGGCAGTGGCGACTGGACGATCACCAGGCCGAGGTTGGCGAACCGCTTGGCGAACTTGGCGCCGATCTCGTTGTCGAACACGTTGAACCGGGATTCCATGACTTCGTCCTCACTCGTGGAGTTGCTGAGTTGCTGAGTTGCGCTGAGCGAACATGAGATGCCGGAGACCCGATCCCTGTGACAGTGCGGTTACGTGACGCGCGCCATAATCAGGTAGCCGTCTCGGTGTCACACAACGGCGGCGCGCGGCGTCTAGTGGGTGACAGAGTCGAGAGCGAACAGGAGTCCCCATGTCCGGCATGTCGCAGACCGCGCCCGACGATCACGGCAGGGGCAGCAGCCGCGGCGACCGCCCGGACGCAGCCACCGAGGCGTTCCTCGCCTACCGCAACCTGCTGTTCACCGTCGCCTACGAGATGCTCGGCTCGGCCGCCGACGCGGAGGACGTCCTGCAGGAGACCTGGCTGCGGTGGGCAGGCGTCGAACTCGCCACGGTCCGGGACCAGCGGGCGTACCTGGTACGGATCACCACCCGCCAGGCACTCTCCCGGCTCCGCACGCTCGGCCGCCGCAAGGAGTCCTACGTCGGCCCCTGGCTGCCCGAGCCGCTGCTCACGACGCCCGACGTGGCCGAGGACGTCGAGCTGGCCGACAGCGTCTCGATGGCGATGCTGCTGGTGCTTGAGACGCTCGCGCCGACCGAGCGGGCGGTTTTCGTGCTGCGCGAGGTGTTCGACCTCGGGTACGACGAGATCGCCGAAGCCGTCGACAAGAGCCAGGCCGCGGTCCGCCAGATCGCCCATCGGGCGCGGGCGCACGTCACGGCGCGCCGACCACGCGGTGGCGTTTCCGCGGCCGAGACCCGAGACGCGGCCGACGCGTTCCGGCGGGCGGCACAAACGGGCGACCTGCAAAGCCTGCTCGACATCCTCGCGCCGGATGTCGTCTACCTGGGCGACGGCGGCGGAGTCAAGCAGGCCGTCCCGCGGCCCATCGTGGGGGCCGACAAGGTGGGGCGCCTGCTGTCCGCCGGGCTTGGCCGGGTCACCGCCGCCGCGTCGCTGGAGCCGGCGCAGGTCAATGGCTACCCGGCCCTGATTCTCCGGGTCAATGGCGAGGTCGACACCGTCGTGGCGTTGCGCGTCGACGACGGTCTCGTCACCGGGCTCTACGCCGTGCGCAATCCCGAGAAGCTGTCGCACATGCAGCGGGAGACCGCCTTGTGCCGCTGAGTCCTGGCCCCCGGAGACGACCGGCACTTGCGGGCGGCCGGTGAGGGCCTGGCGGAGCTGGGCGGCGGGTGGCTGCCGGGTGATTCGCTGCTCGACAATCCAGGGACTGGGCTGGCCGCGAACTTGCGGACGAGGCGGGTCGTGGCGGTCGGCGCGAGGACGGCGTCGCCGGCGGCGATGGTGTGGATGGCCGCGACCAGGCTGTCGGGCTGGGTGTCTTTGAGCAGGAAGCCGCTGGCGCCGGCCCGCAGCCCCGCGTAGACGTAGTCGTCGAGGTCGAAGGTGGTCAGGATCAGCACCTTGCACGGCAGCCCGGCGGCCACGATGTCGCGGGTCGCCTCGATGCCGTCATGGCCGGGCATCCGGACGTCCATCAGCACCACGTCGGGGCGCAGCGCGGAGCACATCGCGACGGCGGCGGCCCCGTCGGCGGCCTCGCCGACCACCTCGATATCGGCTTCGCCCCCAAGGACCAGGCGGAAGCCCATCCGGATGAGGGAGTGGTCGTCGACCAGGAGCACGCTGATCATGATGCCGCCAGCCGGGCGGTGACCCGCCAGCCGCGCGGCTGGCGCGGGCCGCAGGTCAGCTCGCCGCCGTACGCGCTGACGCGTTCGGCCATCCCGGTCATGCCGCCGCCAGGGGTGCAGGGCACCCCGACGCGGCCGGCGCCGTCGTCCTCGACTTCGACCCGGACCTCGCCCGGTGCGAGCCGCAGCCCGTCGGCCGCGCTCACACCCGGGCCGGCGTGCTTCATCGTGTTGGTCAGGGCTTCCTGGACGAGCCGGAAGACAACCAGTTGCACGCCGTGCGGCGTGTCCCCGGGAGGACCGCTGCGTTCGTACCGGACCGGCAGTCCGGCCGCCCGGACCCGGGTGAACAGGCCCTCAAGGTCAGACAGGCCGGGGAGCGGCTGCCGGAGTTCCAAACCGCCCTCGATCCGCAGGATGCCGAGCAGTGCCGCCACGGGCCATCTGTCTCGAGACCGCACCTTCCTTGCGGACTAGGCCCGCAGGCATAGGCCGCAGGGCAGCGCGAGGCGGTTGGCAGCGTAGATCAGGGCGGCCAGGTCCACCGGTTCACGCTCTGAGGCCCGTCGGTTTTCAAGTTGCGCGTCCCGGGCGGGCCGCGGTCCCGCGGGCGGTCCGTTTCGCGGTTTGGCTTCGGTTCGGGCGGGTCCTTCGAGCGTGCCGTTGACGGCTGTGATCGCGGGTCATCCGGGCGCGTGGCACCCGAAGACGGAGAGGTTCGCCGGTTATGTCCCGGTTTGCCGGTGCCGCGGGCCGGCTGTTTTCATGATCGCGGGTCATCGGGGGCGGATATCGCCACTTTTGACCCGCAGTACTTTAACGGCCTGATTACAACCGGTGATTTGTTCTATTTTGTGACGATGATGCGGCGGTTCGCGGGGTGTTCCCCCGCGATGACCCGCGGTCACGGCCGCGGGCGGCGGGCGGCCGGCGGCCCGCAGGGCACCGGCCCGGCCACGGGCAGGCAGGCAGGCAG
>JAWWPV010001255.1:0-2611 GCA_033854775.1 Trebonia sp. | reverse complement strand
TCCCGTCATCCCGAACGAGTGCGTGTTCCCTCTTCCAGCGACCCCGCCTCGTTCGGCACGGCCGGTGTCTCGCCAGGGCGGCCGGCCCGCGCGCCACCAGGGGCGCGTCGGTTTTCGAGTTGCCCGTCCCGGGCGTGTCGTGGTCCCGCGGGCGGTCCGGTTTCGCGTCTTGCCTGTCCTTGTGACGGGTTCTCGGGTGGCGCCGGCCGCTGAGATCGCGGGTCATCCGGGTGTCCGGCCGAGGAAGGCCGGCCGGTTCGCCCGTTGTGCCCCGGTTTGCGGGTGCTGCGGGCCGACGGTTTCCGTGATCGCGGGTCACCGAGGGCGGATATCGCCACTTTTGACCCGCAGTCGCGAAATAGCCCCGTTATAGTCGTCGGTTTGTTCTGTTTTATGGCGGTGAGACGGCGGTCTGCTGGCTGTTCCCCCGCGATGACCCGCGGTCACGGCCCCGGACGGCCGGCGACGTCGGCCACCGGGGAGCGGGGACGTCGTTTCGACCTAACGGCGAAGCGCGCACTCGTTCAGGATCAATGCCCTTGAATCTCTTCGCGACAACGGCCGGAGCTGGTTGACTCCTAAGCTAGGAGGCTCCGCTGGCGTGGTATGACAGCCTCGGGAAGGCAGGATCTCGCTGTGCTACGGGGAGGCGCGGACAGGGGGCCGGTTGCCGTCGGCGTCATCATGGCTGGCGTGCTGACTCTCGCGGCCTGCTCCGGCACAACCCTTCCGCACGCGCAGCAGCTCACGGTGCGCCCGTCGGCTGGGGCCAGCGGGGCGGTGACGCAGGTCACGTCGACCGCCGCGACCAAGCAGGCGGGCACGCGGCCCGTCGCCCTCGGCACCCCTGGTACCTTCCAGGTTGGCCGGCGTCAGCTCACCTTCACCGAGCCCGCGCGTACCGGGCTGTCCGGCGAGTCGCTCGGCCCGCGCACGCTTATCACACAGTTCTGGTACCCGGCCGGGTCGCCTTCGGCCCGTGGACCGTTCCCGCTGCTGCTGTTCGCACCGGGGTTTCAGCAGTGCGCCGCCCCATACGGCGACCTGCTGACCGCATGGGCCAGCGCCGGGTACGTCGTCGCGGCGGTGAACGTCCCGCACAGTGACTGCCTGGCCGGCGCGGCCGCCACCGAGGCGGACATGATCAACCAGCCGGGCGACATGTCCTACGTGCTGACGCAGCTGCTCGCGCTGAGCGAGCGGCCAGGCGACGTGATCTCCGGACTGGTCAACAGCCATGAAGTCGCCGCGGCCGGCCAGTCGGACGGCGGCGACACGGTGGCTGCCCTCGCCGCCAACGCCTGCTGCGCCGATCACCGGCTAGCCGCCGTGGCCGTGCTCTCTGGCGCCGAGTGGGCACCGATGCCGGGCAGGTACTTCGGGACGAGCGCACCGCCGATGCTGTTCGTGCAGGGCAGCGCCGACACCGTCAATCCGCCGTGGACGAGCAGGCAGCTGTACCACAGTGACAGCAACGCCGCCCGGTACTACCTCGACCTCTTCGGCGCGGACCACACAGGTCCGTACTGGGGGACGAACGACGTCGAGCGGATCGTCGTCCGGGTAACCCTCGCGTTCTTCGATCATTATGTGCTCAGCCAGCAGTCCGCTCTCGCCGCGATGACCAAAGACGGAGATGTCCGGGGAACTGCCGCCCTCGTCGCCGCCGGGAGGCCAGTCCCGGGCGGGTAGCGGCGTTATCCGCCAATCCGCCAGAGGCAGGTCGTGCCACCGGTATCGCCAGCCACCGCGCCCTGGCCGGCCCCGCCGGAACCGTCAGTCGGTGCCGGGGATCGGCAGGACCTCGACTTGGGTGCCCGCCGTGAAGGTGCCCTGGCCGGCGGGGATCGGCCACCAGGCGTCGGCGCGGGCGAGCTGGCTGATCGAGCCGGCCCCGCGCCTGGCGGGCGTCGCGACGGGGACACCGCCGTCGGCGTCCGCTGTGAGCGTCACCAGCACCCAGTCCTCTACGTCGGCGGGGGAGGACCAGTCGCGGTCGAGTCGCGCGCGGACCTGGACCCGCGCCAGGGCCTGCCCCGTGAGCGCCCTGAGCACGGGCACCGCGAACAGTTCGAAGACGACCGCCGTCGCCAGGGGGTACCCGGGCAATCCGATCACCGGCGCGACCCCGGTCCGGCGGTCCGCGGGCCCTTCCGCTTGACGGCCGTGGCTGACCTCGGGCCGCTTCGCGTGGCCGAGCAGCGCGGGATGACCGGGCCGCACCGCGACGCCGGCCACGGCGACCCCGCCGACCTGGGCGAGCACGGCCGCGGCGTGGTCGCCGCGCCCCCTGCTTGACCCGGCGATGACCAGTACCAGGTCGGCCCGGCCCGCCGCGTGCCTCAGCTCCACCGCCAGGGCGTCCGGGTCGTCCGGCACCACCGCGCTGACTACGGGCACCGCGCAGAGCTGGCGGCACCGCGCGGTGAGCATGAGCGAGTTCGTGTCGATGATGTCGCCGAAGCGGGGCACGGTCCCGACGGGCCGGATCTCGTCCCCGGTCGGGATGATCGCGACGACCGGCGGCCGCGCCGCGATCACGCTCACGTGCCCGCCGGCCGCCACGGCGGCCAGGTCGCCGGGGCGGAGCCGCCGCCCCGGCGGTACCAGG
>JAWWPV010001254.1:0-2585 GCA_033854775.1 Trebonia sp. | reverse complement strand
GGACCCGCAAGGGCTAGCGGGCCACTGGGCTAGCAGGTTACGGGGCCGGCCGGGCAGCGCTCGCCGGGACGCCGAGCAGGTCGTCCGCGACGTAGACGGCAGCGCCGGTGACCACGGCCAGGTTGATCGCGTCACTTGGCCGGGCGTCCACCGTGGCGCCGCCGCGCAGCAGGACCTGCGCGTAGAAGACCCCGCCGGTCATGCTCGTCACCCGCACCGACCGGACCCCGGACCCCGCGGCCGCCAGCAGCGAGGCCATGAACTGGTACGTCATCGGCCGGGGAAACGCCTGGCCCTGGAGCCCGAAGGCCAGCGCCGCCGCCTCCGCGTCCCCGACGCCGATCCGCACCCGCCGCGCGTCGCCCTCGGCCGCCGCGGCGAGCTCAATGAAGAACCGCTCCCGCCGTCCCGGCCCGTCATCGACTCCCCGCACCACCCCGGTGATCGTCACCGGCACCAATCAGCCATACCGGCCACCTTCCCGGGCCATTACCACTTTCAGGGTAAAGCGTCATCAGGCGCGCTCGGTCACCGCCGACCACGCGATCCAACGACCGACGCCGCACATGTGGCATGACTTAAAGTGATTCAATGATCACATTGGGTACTTTCCCTGCAGCGGATGCCGGGGCGACAGCTCGCTAAATCGCTGACATTTGCCACGCGCCGATGGTGAGCCACGGCACTACGTGGCGCTCGCCCGGCGCGCATCGTGTGCCATGAGCCGAACGTCACGAGCTGAAGGGGACGAGGCGTGACCAACAGGACGGGGGCGCGGCCGGGCGGCAGGCGGCTAGATTAGGGCCATGCGGGTGGCCACGTGGAACGTGAACTCGGTCAAGCAGCGGATGCCCCGGCTCCTGCCGTGGCTCGACCAGCGCAAGCCGGACGTCGTCTGCCTGCAGGAGACCAAGCTCGCCGACGACGCGTTCCGCGCGCTCCTGTCCGGCGAACTCG
This sequence comes from Trebonia sp., assembly GCA_033854775.1. Lineage (GTDB taxonomy): Bacteria > Actinomycetota > Actinomycetes > Streptosporangiales > Streptosporangiaceae > Trebonia. The sequence continues at coordinate 1,628 of JAWWPV010001254.1, read as the reverse complement.
CCGGCCGCGGCTACCAGGTGGCCCTGCACGGCGAGCCGCGGTGGAACGGCGTGGCGATCCTGTCGCGAGCCGGCCTCGACGACGTGGTCACCGGAATCCCTGAAGAGCCGGGCTTCCCCCAGCCCGAGGCACGTGCGGTCGCCGCGACATGCGGCGGGGTGCGCGTGTACTCGGTGTACGTGCCGAACGGGCGAACTCCCGACTCCGATCACTACCGGTACAAGCTCGCCTGGCTGGCCGCGCTACGCAACGCCGTCAGCGAGGACCGCCCGCGCGAGACCAGCGTGCTGGTATGCGGCGACATGAACATCGCGCCAGCGGACGCCGACGTCTTCGACCCCGACGCCTACATAGGCCAGACCCACGTCACCGCCCCGGAGCGGGCGGCCCTGGCCAGCCTGGAGGGCGCCGGCCTGCACGACGTGGTCAGGGACAGGTGGCCAGACAAGCGCGTCTTCAGCTACTGGGACTACCGCGCCGGCATGTTCCACCAGGACCTAGGCATGCGGATCGACCTCGTCCTCGCCAGCGACCCCGTGGCCAGCCGGGTACGCGCCGCATGGATCGACCGGCAAGCCCGCAAGGGCACCGGGCCAAGCGACCACGCCCCAGTGATCGTCGACCTGGACGACGCACCCGACGGCGACATCGGGCCCGTCGTCCCGCCACCCTCCGCGCGCGCGGCCCCCGCGCGCCCGGCCAGGCTCCCGCAAGCCCCCGGCTCCCCGGGAGACCAACGCTGAGGAGCACGCCGCCGCGGCTGCGGGACGCCGGGAAGTGCCGGACAAATTCCTGAGCGTGTTCGCCGTCCCGCAGGCGGCCCCATCGGGCAACCGCAACCGCAACTTGAGCTTGACCCGGTTTGACGCCGGGCGACCTTGGCGACGCCTTTTCTGCCAGGCGCTGTCGATCTGGCTCGTGGCCGTGCGTATAGGGAGTAGACGGCCGTCCTGAGACCGGAGCGACCGCAGGAGAGAAGGAGCGCCATGCCTCACTTGGAGGTCCTGCTGGGTGGCCTGGGGATTCCTGAGTCGCCGCGGTGGCATGAGGGGCGGCTGTGGTTCTGCAACTGGATTGACCGGCAGGTCATGGCCGTCGACATGGACGACAACGCGGAGGTCATGCTCACCCGCGACCCGGCCAGTCACCCGATGGGCTACTCCATCGACTGGCTGCCCGATGGCAGGCTGCTCACGACCGGCGACAAGGTCCGGCGCCAGGAGCCAGACGGGTCGATGGCCGTCCACGCCGACCAACGGGCAAACGAAATCGTCGTCGACGCCCGCGGCAACGCCTACGTCAACGGCGCGGACTTCAACTTCACCGCCGGCGAAGCGCCCAAGCCCGGCTACATCAAGCTCATCACCCCAGACGGGCAACTGCGCCAGGTCGCCGGTGATATCCAGTTCCCCAACGGAATGGTCATCGCCCCGGACGGCCGCACCCTGATCATCTCCGAGTCGTTCGCGGGCCGGCTCACCGCGTTCGACATCGACCCCGGCGGCGGGCTGTCGGCGCGGCGGGTATTCGCCGACGGCCTTGGCCCGGACGGCATCTGCCTGGACGCCGAAGGCGCGGTCTGGGTCCAGACGGGCGGGTTCTCGGTCGCCCGCGTCGCCCAGGGCGGC
>JAWWPV010001253.1:0-3367 GCA_033854775.1 Trebonia sp. | reverse complement strand
CAACAAGGAGATCCCGGTCGAGTAACGCCGTGAGCGTTATGTGGGATACAACGGGCCCGCCTGGGGGCCCTTTGTATCCCACATCTACTGGCGCGGGCTAGGCGCGGCGGAGAATGAGGATCATCCGCCAGGCGGTCGGGGCGTCCAGGGGTGTCGTCTCGTCGAAGTCGCCGTAGCTCGCCACCAGCTCGAAGCCGCCCGGAGGGCCGGCCTGGGGGGCGGCGTCCGCGCGTGCGTTGGCCAGGGCGACGGCGGCGGTGAACTCCGTCAGGGTCCAGAAGCGGTTCGGCACCACGTCGCTGACCGTCCGGATCGTGCCGTCCTTGGCCGTCGCGGTGATCGTCATGTGCTCGTTGGTCACCTGGGTCAGCGGGTCGATCCGGTCGCCGCGGCCGCCCCAGTGGACCTCGGCGTGCACGCCGTCGGGGGCGTCGATCCGCCACTCGCTGCTGGTGCGCGGCTCCGGCGCGAAGAAGTCCGCCGGGTGCGCGAGCTCCACGATGTACAGGCCGCCGGCCACCAGGTGCGCCCGCACCGCGGTCAGGTGCCTGACCAGGTCATCGAGGGTGAACAGGTGGCAGACCGAGTTCAGCATCGTGATGGCGGCGTCGAACAGGACCTGTCCGCCGTCGGGGCCGGCGACGCGGAAGTCGCGCATGTCGGCCTCGACGACGTCGAGCGGCACCCCGGCCGCCTTCGCCTGGCCGGCCGCGTAGGCGCACATCGCCGCGGACCAGTCGAGCGCCGTCGGGCGCAGGCCACGCCTGGCTAGTTCCCTGGCGTGCTCGGCCGGCCCCGCGGCGAGTTCAAGTACCGACGTGACGCCGGCACCGGCACCTGCACTGGCGCCGGCGAAGTGCGTGGCGCACCAGGCCCGGAGGGCGCTGACCTCCGCTGGGATGTCACGGTAGGCGCAGGCCAGCTCGTACAGCTCGGGTTCGTCGTAGATACCGCTCACCCCAGTAATCATGCCGCAGCCGGGCCGCGGACGGGACCACGGGCGGGACGCGGCGCGAGAAACCGGGAGGGATCCGGACGAAGCCACGAACTCGTTCGGAATAGTCTTGGTGTGAAGTCGTGCGGTTCCGTACAGTGACGGCGATAGCACCCGAACATCACCTGTCAAATCCGCAACGCATCTACCGCCACTTGGCCTCGTGGGGCAGACTGACCGCATGATGACTGAGGCGGAGGCACTCAAGACCCTGGCGCGCGAGGACCCCGCGGTCGCCGATGACGCGAGAACCGCACTCCGCTCGCTCACATCGGGCGGCGGCCTCGGCGCGATCTCGCTGCTGCGGCTCCAGGAATTCCTGTGGTACGGGCTGCCGGCCGGGATACCGCAGCCGACGGAGGAGTACCTGGCCGTCACCCGGGCGCTCGCCCGGCTGTTCACCCTCGCCGGGATGGAACGCTACGCCGAGGCCTGTGCGAGCGAGGAGACCGTGCAGATCATCACCGCGTACGCCGACTCGCGCGCCGAGGGCATCGCGGCCTACTCCAGGGCACTGGCCACCTCGCAGGCCGTGCCGCCGGACACCGACCTCCTCGCCTGGTCCTCGGTCATGGGGCCAGAGGAGCGCGCCGCCTATGACGCGTGCGCCGCCGCGATCGAGCTCGCGGTCGCGGCCCGCGAGCTGAAGGTCGGGGTCAGCGGCTGGAAGACCAAGCGCGCCTTGCTCGTCGAGCGCTGGCTCACCAGGGCCGCCCACACGCCGGGGATGGACACCTGGCTCAGCCGGATCAGCGCCGAGCGGATCGAGGAGTGGGCGCACGGGCACCCGGGCGAGCGCTCCCGTCTTGCCCGCGGCGTGATGCCCAAGCTGCTTGAGCCGCCGGACCTGCCGGACGAGCCGCTGCCCACGCTGACCTGGCTGCTCGGGCACGCGAGCCAAGGGCTGCGGCTGACCGCACGGTATTACATCGCGCCAGCCCTGGTCGGTGAGGCGGCGGGGAGGTTCGGCTGGGGTACCGCGGGCGGCACCCCCGAGCAGGCGGCCCGACGGCACCAGGAGCTCGACGTCTACCCGCTGCACACCCTGCGCGGCCTGGCGCAGCACGAGATGGGCGCGGTGCGGCGCAGCGGCTCTGCCCTGGTGCTGACCAGGATGGGACGGCTCATGGCCGACGACACCGCGGTCCGCTGGCACATCGGGACCGCGGCGCTCATCGGACCGGACGACGGCACCGACCCCGACTTCACCGTCGCGGTGCGCGAAGCCGCGCTGCTCCTCATCACCTTGCACGACAGCCCCGTCGGCTACGAGGAGCTGGCGTCACGGCTGACCGAGCTGCACGCGGCGGAGGGATGGGCGTCGCGGTCGGGCGGCAGCCTCGCGAGCGCGATCCGCGGCGAGATCCACGTCCTGCGGCACCGGCTGCGCGCGCTCCAGCTGCTTGACGAGGAGGCGCCCGTCGGCTCGGTGGCGCTCACCAGCGTCGGGACGGCGGCGGCGCTGTCCGGGCTGCTCGCCCGCGCGCTGCGGCCGCGTCGGCACGAGCGCGGGTAGCCGGGACCTGACACACTTACTCAGCATGCGCACGCTGCTCATTGACCATCCGCTGGTCACCCACAAGCTCACGCTGCTCCGCGACGAACGCACGGACACCGCCACCTTCCGCACGCTGGCGGACGAGCTCGTGACCCTGCTCGCCTACGAGGCCACGCGCGAGATCCGCGTCGCCGCGGTCTCCGTCATGACTCCGGTCGCGATCGCGACGGGCGCCAGGCTGACGGCGCCGAAGCCGCTGATCGTCCCCGTGCTGCGGGCCGGGATCGGCATGCTCGACGGGATGACCCGGCTGCTCCCGATGGCCAGCGTGGGCTTCGTCGGCATGGTCCGCGACGAGGAGTCGCTCGTCGCCTCGACCTACGCGAACCGGCTGCCCAACCGGCTTGACGGCCGGGAGGTGTTCGTCCTCGACCCCATGCTCGCCACTGGCGGCACGCTCGTCACGGTCATCTCCATGCTGCGGGACCGCGGCGCCGACGCCGTCACCGCGATCTGCCTGCTCGCCGCCCCCGAGGGCCTGGCCAGGATGGACGAGGCCTTCCCCGGCAGTTCCGTGCGGGTGGTCACGGGCGCGGTCGACGAGCGGCTCAACGACAAGGGGTACATCGTGCCCGGGCTCGGCGACGCGGGTGACCGCCTCTTCGGTGAGCTTAAATAGGAGATTGTTCCGAACGGGTTCGTGCTCCGCCAAGTCCCCGCCCGCGTCTCTTCAGTCCTTGGCCGGCGGGTTCAGGCGGCGTTCCAGCTCGGCTAGGCGGAGTTCTAGCTGGTCGACGCGGTGCCGGAGGAGTTCGAGCTGGGCCTCGTCGGACAGGCGGCGCTCGGCGGTCTTGCGGACGCGCGGGCTCGCCTCG
>JAWWPV010001252.1:0-13034 GCA_033854775.1 Trebonia sp. | reverse complement strand
CGCTCGCGGTAAGCGTCGCCTTCGCGGCCGGGGCCGTGCTGCCCTGGCTAGCGATCGTGCTGATCCCCGGGCCATCCAGAGCGCCCGTGACCTTCGTGATCGTGCTGGCGGCGCTGGCGCTGACGGGATGGGTGGCCGCGCGGGTCTCGCAGGTCCACCCGATGGTTCCGATGGTCCGCACGGCGAGCATCGGCGGCCTGTCGATGCTGATCACCTATTTCGCCGGAGGGCTTCTCTACCCGTAGCGGCTCCCCGCAGTTTGCGGCGGGCAGCCTGGGGAGAGACACGGCAAGCGCCCTGCCGCTCTTCAGGGCGCCGCCGGGGAGAGCCGGGCCTCCGGCGGGAACCACGAGTTCGGCTCGTCCTCGCCCGCTTCGCCGGGTGGGCCGAGCCTGATGTCGGCTCGCGCCACCCGGCCGCGCTCCGCCCGTGCGACGGCGACGCCGGGACCCGAGCCCTCGGCGGCCAGCGTGTAGCTGCCTGCGGGGATGTCCTCGAAGGCGACCGAGCCCTGGTCGTCGCTGACACAAGTCGCGACGGTGCCGTCGCTTCCGTAGAGCGTGACGACCGCCCCGGCGAACGGCACACCGCTCGGTCCGGTGACGATCGCGGCGACCCGGCACCCGGGCGCGGCGAACGTCAGGTCCTCGGTGCCCGGAACGGTGACGGCCCGGGCGACAGGGTTCACGCCGGGGGCCATGCCCGCCAGCGTGTAGTCGCCCGCGTCCAGGCCGTCAAGCCGGTACTCGCCGTCCTCGGCTGTCGTGCCGGTCGCGACGACTTGCCCCCGCGCATCGGTCAGCGTGACGACGACGCCGGAGACGGGATCACTCGATCCCGCTATCCGCGTGACGCCGGTCAGCGCGCCGGAGCCGCCCAGGACGATGTCGTGCCGCGCCGGGCCGTCGGCCACCGCGATCAGGTCGGCGGCCGGCCGGCGTCCGGGTGCCGAGACGATCACCAGATACGTCCCGCCCCCGGCCAGGCCGATCTCGTAGGTCCCGGACGGCGCGGTTCGCGCGGCACTGACCTGGCGTCCGGTACCCGGTTCTGTGACCGTGACCGCCGCACCCTCGACCGGCCGTCCGTCAGGCAGGCGGACCGTGCCGGCGACCGACGCGCCGCGTTCCACGTCCGTGTAGTTCCCCTCCGGCGTCATGACCGCTCTCCGATCCTGAGCAGGACGGGTGTGTCCCGGCCGGCTCCCGCGTCCAGTGACACCTCCCGCGCCCGCAGGCCCGCCGCGACCACCACGTAGTCACCGGGACTGGGGACATGCAGCAGGTAGCGGCCGTCCGTGCCCGTGACCGTGGTGTCGGCGACCGCGTTCGCGAAGTTCAGCGCGGTCACGGTGACGCCGACGGCAGGCGCGCCGTCTGGCCTGCTCACCACGCCTGAGATGGCCGCCTCGGCCGCTGCCGCGCTGGCCGTTACCGCGCAACCCTCCCCGACGCCGGCTTCCTCAGCGCCACCCTCCTCGACGCCACCCTCCGCGACGCCACCCTCCTCGGCGCCGGCCTCCTCCGCGCCGGCCCACGCGAGTTCGCCTTCCGGCGGTTCCATCCTGCCGGCGCGCGGCGCGCGGCTGGCCCGTTCGTCCTTCGTCTTCCCGGTGAACGCCGAAGCGATGGCCGCGATCACGCTGACGGCGATCGCGAACCAGAACGCGACGACTAGGCCGTCGTGGAACGGCTGGGTGATGAGCTGCGGGAAGAAGCTGTGCCCGGTCATCAGGGTCACCTTCGCCGCCGGCAGGTGCCCGGACAGCGAGCCGAGCAGCTGCTGCATCGGGTTGTAGCCGAGGAACGCGGCGAACAGCACGCCGAGCGCGGGCAGCCTGGAGACGGCGCTGGCCGCCGCCGGCGGGACATCCTGGCGGGTCAGCCCGTCGTACAGGGCCGACGGCAGGGAGTGCGACAGGCCCGCCACGATCAGCGAGAAGAAGATGCCAATCGACAGCACGCTCGCCGCGTTCATGAAGGTGGCGGTCATGCCCGCGCCCACGCCACGCTGGTCCGGCGGCACGTTGTTCATGATCTCGGCGCGGTTCGGCGAGATGAAGGTCCCCGATCCCACCCCGTAGAGGACAAGCAGCAGCGCGAACTCCCAGTAGCTGAAGTTCGCCGGGATGGCCATCAGCAGCCAGAAGGCCAGCGCGGTCAGCAGCGGCCCGCCAACGGTGAACGGCCGGGTGCCGATCCGGTCGGACACGATGCCCGCCAGCGGTGCCGACAGCAGGAACCCCGCGGTCAGCGGCAGCAGGTAGATGCCTGCCCACAGCGGGGTCCGGCTGAAGTCGTAGCCGTGCTGCGGCAGCCAGATGCCCTGGAGCCAGATGATCAGGATGAACTGAAGCCCGCCGCGGCCGAGAGCGGTGAGCAGGTTCGCGATGTTGCCGAACGCGAACCCGCGGTTGCGGAACAGGGTGAGCCGGAACAGCGGCTCTGCGACCCTCACCTCGATCACGACGAAGACGGCGAGCACCACGGCGCCGCCGATGAGCCCGGTGAGCACCCACGGGCTGGTCCAGCCCATGGAGTGCCCGCCGTACGGCTGGATGCCGTAGGTGAGCGCGACCAGGATCGCGATCAGGCCGATCGCGAAGGTGGCGTTGCCCCACCAGTCGATCTTGACCCGGTGCCGGACGCTGGTTTCCCTGAGCATCAGGTAGGCCCAGATCGTGCCGAGCACGCCGACCGGGGCCGAGACGATGAAGACCAGGTGCCAGTTGTGCGGGGCGAGGAGACCGCCGAGCAGCAGGCCGATGAACGACCCGGCGATGGCCGCGATCGCGTTGATGCCGATAGCGGTGCCGCGCTGATTGGGGGGGAAGACGTCGGTCAGGATGGCGGTGGAGTTCGCCATCAGGAATGCGCCGCCGATGCCCTGCACGATCCGCCAGCCGATCAGCCACAGCGCGGCACCTGTGCCCGTCATCCAGGTGACAGAAAGCAGGATCGAGCAGACCGTGAAGAAGACGAAGCCGAGGTTGTACATGCGGACCCGGCCGAACATGTCGCCGAGTCTTCCGAACGTCACCACCAGCACGGCGGTGACGACCATGAACCCCATCATCATCCACAGCAGATAACTGGTGTTCCCTGGCTCCAGCGGGTTCACCTTGATCCCGTCGAAGATGTCCGGCAGCGCGATGAGGACGATGGAGGAATTGATGGTCGCCAGCAGCATGCCGAGCGTCGTGTTGGACAGGGCGATCCACTTGTAGCGGTCCGGATGGGGTCCGGGGACAGCCGCCTCGTGGCGTGCGCGGGCTGGGAGCTGGGAGGTTGTCATGCAATCCCTGGGTCGAGTGCACGCGGATAGTTGGTATCTACGAAGTAACTGGATGATACTAGCCGCGCACGGATCGCACTGTGCCCATGACCGTACGTGAGGAAGCACACAGCCTGCCCGGCGCGTGCTTGGCGCCGCGAGCGACGCGGTCCGGGCGGGCACCTCCAGGCGTCATCGACTACGTGGACGCCGCGCGCCAGCCGGCCTGAGCGCCGGCACCCGCACCCTGGACGGGGACGACGATCGCCGTCAGCAGCAGTCCGTCGCAGGCCAGCCACCGACCGCCGAAGCCGGCCAGCGGAGAGCCGCCGACCTCGGCGTCCCCGACTAGCAACCGCGCATCAAAGGTGCCGTCCACGGCGTCGAAGACGATGTCCGCGTCCTTGAAGCCGAGCCAGCGCTTGGCCAGCGGGAACCATGCCTTGTACACCGACTCCTTGGCGCTGAACAGCAGATGGTCCCAGCACGGGCCCGGGGCCACGGCGGACAGGTCACGCAACCGGGCGCGCTCGCCTGGCCCGGAGACCGCATCCAGCACGCCATCAGGGAGAACGTCGTCCGGCTCGGCGTCTATCCCAATGGTGAGCACGTCACTGGCGTACGCGACCGCGGCGCCCCGGTACCCGGGGCAATGCGTCATGCTGCCGACGATGCCCCGCGGCCACTGCGGCGCGCCCCGCTCGCCTGGCAGGATGGGCGCCGGCGGGACGCCAAGCGTGGCCAGCGCACGGCGCGCGCAGCCCCTCGTCGTCGTGAATTCCCTGCGGCGTTTTTCCACGGCCCTGGTCATCAGGGCCTCCTCTTCTGGGAACAGCGCGACATCCTCGTGGTCTCCGAACGCCTCTACGCACACCACCCCCGCGGGCAGGATCTTCTCGATCACCGCTGGCCCTCCGGAACTCGCATTGCGGGACTGATCAGTCTGGACGGATGTAGGTGTACTCGGTCACGGTACGCCGCATCGCCTCGGTGTGCTGAGTCGTGCCGAGCCGGACCGCGAGCGCGTTCGGAGGGCATCGATGAGTAGCATCTGGCTCACGCGGATCCGCGTGTGGAAATGGGTGAGGTTCTCCGGAAGCGGGGTGCCGACGGCCAGGAAGCTAGCCTGCAGGATCAGCGCGATGGCCAGCACGATCAAACTCACGCCGATGGCGCGACCGGCGACCTACGCGTCGCGGCTTATGCGAACCGGAAACCGATGCCGAGGCTGCGGGTCACGGACCGGAGCCACAGCGTGGATGCACCGATGCCGAGCGCGATGAGCGTGATGGTGGTGACGGCCCAGACCGGGACGTACGTGGTGAGCGGTACGGTCGCGAGCAGCGCGCCCAGGCTGACGGCGAGCAGCAGGAACACGCCGCCCCACAGCACGGTCACGTTCTGGAAGAAGCGGTGCATCCGCTGCTGGTGGACGGCCGGGCAGCGCAGCCCGATCACCTCGGCGGCCAGCCGGGCGGCGATCGGGCTGTGGCCGCGCGCCGTCCTGGCGAACAGTACGCACAAGGCGAGGTTCGCCAGCGGGAAGTGCAACAGGAAGATCCACAGGTTTCCCGTGATGATCGCGGCGAGGGTCTGCACGGTGAGCACGACCAGCGAGATCGCTACGAGGCCAGGAACGGAGCCGGTGGCAACCTTGCGGATGATGGCGGTGAGCCAGATGGCGGCGAGCATGGCCCACAGGCCAGCGTCGCGGCCGGCGAGCGATGCCGCGATGGCGTAACCGGCGGTCGGCAGCCCGAAGGATTCTGCGATGTTCCAGCCGACCGTGCGCAGTAGCCTCCGCGGCCGTGGCAGCTCAAGGCATTCAGGCGAGGCGGCGTCGCTATCGACTGGCGTGGCGTCGGCGCGTTGGTCGAGCTCTGGGGCAAACCGTGGCAGGGCGAACAGCTCCTTCGGTCCTGCGGCCTGTGGCTTTGGGCGGAGGCGGCTGTGGAGGCCTAGCCTCGCCGGTCTGCCCAGGGTACTGCCCGTTAGCAATGGGAACATGCCGAAACCGGAGATCTAACGCACCGCTAACGTCACCAGCCACAATGAGTGACAGTCAATCGCGGCACGGCCAAAGCAGACAGGAGAACGCGCCATGTTGATCAGCACCATGAACGACTTGCCGGGCTATGAGGTCACCGAGGTCCTTGGCGAGGTCTTCGGCATCACCGTGCGTAGCCGCAATGTCGGCGCCCAGTTCGGTGCCGGGCTCAAGTCGATGGTCGGCGGCGAGCTCAGGGGCATGACGAAAATGCTCAACGATAGTCGTGTCGAGGCGCAAGACCGGCTGGTGGAGGCGGCGCAACAGCGCGGCGCCGACGCGGTGCTCGCCATGCGATTCGACGCCAACGACCTGTGGAACATCGGCCAGGAGATCTGCGCCTACGGGACCGCGGTCAAGATCCGCCAGGTGTGAGCAATCGACGAACCCGGCACGATTCTCGCTTCGTGCCGGGTTCCGTCCTGTGCCCGGCCAGCGGATCCTCGAGGCCGCCACCTGAGTCACCGGCTCAGGACTTGGCCCGCAGCGTGCTCTCCGGGCGAAGTCGGCCGTCGTCGCCGAGGTCAGCGAGGACCGTCGGCAGGCCGTCGCTGAGCATCTTGCGGCGGACTCGGCCAAGCAGCTGAGCCATGAAGAGGCCGCCAACGCCGGTGAACCCTGCGTGCTCGTAGGTAAAGCGGGTGCCGTCGCCGGCTGGCTCAAGGCGGTAGGTGACCTCGGTGGTATCGCCTCCGCCGTCGTCGGTCCAGGTGTAGCGGAGCAGGACCGGCTCCCGTGCCTCGAGTACCTCGCAGTTGACGATGCCGTTCCAGCCTGGCTTGGGCTTGGCCACGAACCGGAACTTAGTACCGGGGACCGGGGTGAAGCCCTCTGGGCGTCCGCCGGCCCCCGTCGCGGTCCACAGCGGGATCAGGTCGGGGTCAGTCAAGGCGCGCCAGACCCTGGTGACCGGGTACGGGTAGTCGCGGACGATGCGGATCTCGCTCACTACGGAGTCCTCCAGGCTGCCGCCGATGTTTCTGTCACTAAAAAAATACTGTAACAGAAAATTTTTGGCAACTGTAAATCGTACTAAACTGAGGCCATGAGTACAGGGGCGCTGGACTGGACGGCCGGGCAGCCCGAGCCCGCGTCGGCCGAGGGTCTGCGTGAGCGCAAGAAGCGGCTGCTGCGCAAGCAACTGTCCGACACGGCGACCGCGATGTTCCTTGAGCGCGGCTTTGACGCGGTTCGCGTCGCCGAGGTCGCCGAGGCGTGCGGGGTGTCGGAGAAGACGGTCTTCAACTACTTCCCGGTCAAGGAAGCCCTCGTCATGGACCGCCTGGAGGCCACGCTGGCCGCGCTGCGGGCCGGGCTCGCCGATGCCGCGCTCTCTCCCGTCCAGGCGGCCCTGCTGATCCTCGACAGGGAACTAGCCGGAATGACGGGCTGGCTCGCAGGCCACGAAGACGCTAGTCGGGCGCGCCGGGGAGTCCACCGGTTCGGTGACCTGATCCGCGCTACGCCCGCACTGCGCGCTTACCAGGCCGACATGATGGAGCGGTCCGTCGTGGTCGCCACCGAGGTCCTGGCGGCACGGGCCGGGATGACCCCGGACGACCCGGAACCGCAGATCGCGGCCAGGGCACTGCTCGGGCTGTGGCGCGTCCAGGCCGACAGCCTGCGCAAGTACCTGGAACAAGCACCCACGTCGGCCGGCCTCCACGAACTGGTAACCGCCGACGTCCGCCGCGCCGCCCAGCTCATCGACACCGGGCTGCGCGCGTTCGCCGCCCCCGTGGCCGGTCGGTAGGCAGATGTATCCCCAGCGGCTATTACGTTCGGTGAGAAAATGGTGTCTCTTTGTCGTGAAGGGAGGCGGAGGCAATGCGGGACTGCTCATGCGGGCACGGCTCATCGTGCAGCTGCCCGAGCGGTTGCAGCTGCGGCTGCAACGGCTAACACCGAATCCGTAGCCGGTCAGCGCTGCCGCAGCCGCCGGACGACAGCGGCAATGGTCACGACCCCGAGCGCGGCGGTCCGGGTGGCGCGGCCGGCATGCTCCCTTGCCGATGGCTGCTGCCGGCGGCGGCCAGCTGTCGGCTGCCCCGGGTAGCCCGCCGGGACGGCGGCCGACAGCGCCCCGTGCTCACCCCCGCCAAGCAACTGGCGGCCCTGCAGGGCGTACAGCAGGGCAAAGGAAGGACCGACGAGCACCACGGCGGCGATGAACACGACGATGATCGCGATCATCGTGGTCTCTGGCGCGCCGGCGTTGCTCAGGGTCACCGAGGTGCCTGGCAGGAGCGTCGGGTACTGGGCAACGCCCCAGCCCCAGACGACGGCGGCGACGCCGAGTGCGGCGATGCCCCGGGCGCTGTTCGGCCAGCCGACGGCAAGCAGGGCGAAGACCGCCAGCCCGCAGACACCGGCCACGACCACGAACGGTAGGGCACGGCCGCTGGTGAGACGGTCGTAAACCACCGGATCGGAGTTCTGCAACTCGAACAGGGCCGCCAGTGACAGCGCACCGGCCACGATGGCGGCGGCCTGGGCGCGGCGCACGAAGTAGGTATGCATGGCACGGTTGCCGCGGCTTGCGGCCTCACCGACGAGGTAGACGGCGGCGAGGTAGCCGCAGGCGGCGACGAACAGGAACCCCGCGAGCAGCGCCGTCGGGCTGGTCCAGGCCGCGAGGCTAGCGCGGGTCGCGTCGGCGGGCACGGCGCCAGCGGCGATGGCGCCGACCACGGTGCCCATGAAGAACGGGGTGAGCAGTGAGGAAAAGGCGAAGGTTGCGCCCGCCGCGCGCTGCAGGCTCAGACGGGACAGTTCCTTACGGAAGGCGAACCCGGCGCCGCGCAGCACGATCCCGGCCAGCGCCAGCCACAGTGGCAGTGCGAGCGTGTTCATCACCGCGGCGAACGCGTACGGGAAGGCGGTCCAGAAGATCACCAGGTCGAAGACGAGCCAGACGTGGTTGCCTTCCCACACCGGGGTGATTGACTCGTCGATCAGCGCCCTTGGCGCCCTGCCTCGGGCGGTGGTGCCTGCTAGCAGGTCCCACAGGCCGCCGCCGAAGTCCGCACCGCCAAACACCGCGTACAGGGTGATGCCGGCCAGCAGGATGCCCCCAACCGCGTCGGAGGCCATTACAGCTCCGCCTTGTCCACGTCCGCGTCCTGCGGCGCCGGGGAGGGGCCGTAGGGGACTGCCTCCTCGGTGTCGCCGCGGCGCCAGCGCCTGGAAAGCAGGCGCAAGATCGCGATCGTGGCCACCCCAAGCACCGCGTACAGGATGATGATCAGGGTCAGGCTGGTGAGCACGCCACCGTTGGTGGTGGCGGCGTCGGCCGTGGGCAGGATCTGGTAGACCACCCAGGGTTGCCGGCCGACCTCGGTGACCACCCAGCCGCACTCCATCGCCGCGATCGCAGCCAGCCCGCTGACCGCGCCGGCCCACCAGAACAGCCGCTGTGGCGGCAGCCGGCGCCGTCGCCACCACTCGTAGGCGGCCCACAGCCCCCAAAGCAGCAGCAGGGACCCGAGCCCCACCATGACGTCGAAGGCGAGGTGGATGAGCCACACCACGGGCGGCCGGTCGGCCGGCGGCACGCTGTCCCAGCCGATCACCCGCGTCCCCGGACCGAACCCGACGAGCACCGAGTCCAGGTACGGGATCTTGATCCCGGCGTAGATGTTCCCGTTGACGTAGACGCCGGCAATCCACTCGGGCACCTGCCGGGATGTCTGTGCGACGTACTCCATGGCCGCGAACTTCACCGGCTGGTCGCTGGCGATCGAGCGGGCCGCGGTGTCACCGACGAAGATCTGGAACGGGGTCAGGATCGCGGCAGGCACGAACCCCATGGCAAACCCGGCGTAGTGGTAGCGGTCGCGGCGGCCGCGCAGGATGCCCGTCGCGTACACGCCGGCGATGAGGAACCCGGCGACCATGTACGCGGCCAGGATCATGTGCGGCATCTCGTAGATGGCGGCGTGGTTGAAGAAGACCTGCCACGCGTTCACCGAGGTGATCTTGCCGCCGGTTTCTGTGAAGCCCCCTGGCTGGTTCATCCACGAGTTCACCGCGATCACCGACATCGCGCCGAAGATGCCCGACACCGCGATCGGCACTCCTGACCACCAGTGCGCCCACCCCGGCAGCCGCTGCCAGCCCCACAGGTACACCCCGGCGAAGATCGCCTCGAGGAAGAAGAAGAGCCCTTCAACCGCGAACGGGAACCCGAGCACCGAACCGTACTGGCGCATCAGGCCGGGCCACAGCAGGCCCATCTCGAACGACAGCACGGTCCCGGTGACCGCGCCGACCGCGATGAGCACGCCCATCGCCTGTGACCAGCGGCGCGCCAGCAGCAGCGCCGTCTCGTTGCGCCGCCGCAGGCCGATGAACTCGGCGAGCAGCACGAACGACGGCAAGGCGATGCCAAGGCACGCCAGGATGATGTGGAACCCGAGCGTGGTCGCCATCTGCGCGCGGGCCGGGACGACCTGCCCGCTCACCTGCGCGGCGGCGTGCAGCATCATCCCGCTAGCGTGCATCTGCCCCACCGGCCCTTGCGTTCTCGCTCATCATCAGGCCCCCCCGTGTATGGGCAGGTGTCCTCATCCCGCAAGTACCTCTCTTATCCGTCCGTGGCCCTTCTTAATCCGGCCACGGCAAATCTTCCTGTACCGACGATGCCCTGAGCATGACCGGCCGGCGTGAGGCGCAGATGAGAGCCGGCTGTCCCGCGGAATGCGGCATTCGCGGCGTCGGGTCTCGCGCTCATGACCATCTCATTTGAACGGCACAGGGTGGGTGTTGCCACGATCGGCGCGGCGTCAGCAGCGAGAGGCCGCCGAACCGGCGGGAAAGCGGGTAGCCATGCAGGCAGGAGCATCGTTCCGGTCCAGGGTGCGGGCGCTGCCTGGGCTGCTGGAGGTTCGCGACTTGCTGCTCATCGCACTGTCGTTCGCGACCGGGATATCGCACTCAACGTCCTGATCCTGTTCCAGCAACTCCCCGCCGCCTGAACCGTGCGAACAAATCACCAAGACGTGTGACGCTGCTTCACCAAAGCGGGCATGAAGCTCGGATGAAGCCCAGGCGTGGGTCGCGCACCGCCCTGACCGATCCCTACCGGAGGACGAGATGCAGACCGTCGCGGTAGTAACCGCCCTGGTGGCCGCGCTGCTCTTCGGGATATCGTCGGTGGCCGACCAGCGCAGTACCAAGCGGGTCAAGACCGAGCGGGCGCTGTCGCCTGCGATCCTGCTTGACTTGGCCAGACAGCCGTTGTGGCTGATGGCTATCGTGACGAACCTGGCGGCCTTCGCCTTGCAGGTCGTCGCCCTGAGCTTCGGAAGCCTCGCGGTGGTGCAGCCGCTGCTGGTCTTCGACCTGGTCTTCGCCGTCCTGATTGTCCGGTCCGTGGGGTGGGACCCGAGCATGTTCCCCCCGGGGATGAAGCGCTGGGATCCGGTCCTGTTCGCGGGCGTCGGCGCCGCCACGCTCGGCGTGGCCGGATTTCTCGCCATCGGGCGGCCGTCGCCCGGGCGTGCGGACGTTGGCTTCAGCGTCCTGCTGCCGCTGGCCGTAGGGCTGGTCGTGGTGGTGGGCGGCTGCCTGGTCGTGGCCGCAAGGAACGAGAAACTGAGGCCGCTCGCGCTAGCGCTGGCCTGCGGCGTCTGCTACGGGGTCGCCGCGTTCTCGGTCAAGCTGGTGACGACGGAATTCGGCGGCGGCCCGGCCAGGGTGTTCACCAACTGGCCGATCTACATGCTGGCCGTCACCGGCCCGGTCGGGTTCATCCTCAACCAGGACGCCTTCCAGCAGGGCACGTTCCTGGCACCCGTCCAGGCCATCCTCACCACCGCCGATCCCATCATCTCCATCGGGCTCAGCATCCTGTGGCTCGGCGCCAGGCTGCAGAGCAGCCCCGCGGCGATCGCCGGCGTGGTCGTCTCGCTGCTGGTCATGACGGCCGGGATCGTCGTCACCGCCAGCCGTGCTCCCCAAGTCCAGGAGACAGCTGGCGGCCACGCCCGCGCAGGATAACCTTCCCGAGGCGGCGGGGACGTCGGCGGAGCCGGGGCGGGTCAGCGCCAAGGGCTGGACGACCTTGTCGAACAGTTCCTCGCTGACGCCCTTGGCCAGCGCGGCCTGCTTGAGGGTCAGGTTGTGGTCGATGGCGTAGTAGGAGATCGCCGCGGACTTGTCGTAGCCGATCACCGGGGACAGGGCCGTCACCATCATCACCGAGTTGTCGATGTTCTCCTTCAGCTTGGCCTCGTTCATCTGGGTGCCCTCGATCATGAACTTGCGGATGTGGTCGCACATGTCGGCCAGGATCAGCGCGGAGTGCAGGTAGTTGTTGATCAGGATCGGGCGGAACGCGTTCAGCTCGAAGTTCCCCTCCGCGCCGCCCATGGTCATGGCCACATCGGAGGCGATGACCTGGATGGCGACCATCAGCATCGCCTCGGCCTGGGTCGGGTTGACCTTGCCGGGCATGATCGAGGACCCGGGCTCGTTGGCCGGGAAGATCAGCTCCTCGAAGCCGGTCCGCGGCCCCGAGCCCAGCCAGCGCAGGTCGTTGGCGATCTTGTACAGCGTGACCGCCGCCGCCTTCAGGCCCGCGTGCGCGCGCATCATGCGGTCCAGGGTGCCCTGGGCAGTGAACTTGTTCGGCGCGGTGACGAACGGGGCGCCGGTCATCTGCGCGATCTGCTGCGCGACCTGCTCCCCGAACCCGGGCGGAGCGTTCAGCCCGGTGCCCACCGCGGTGCCGCCCATCGCGACCTTCAGCAGCCCGTTGGTGGTGTGCTCGAGCTCGGCGATCGCGTCGTCCAGGGCGCCGGCGTAGCCGGACCATTCCTGGCCGACGGTCAGCGGGGTGGCGTCCTCCAGGTGGGTCCGGCCGATCTTGACGACGTCGGCCCATTGTTTGGAGTTGGCCTCGATGGCGTCCCGCAGCCGCTTAAGGGCAGGGACCGTCTTCTGCGTCGCCATCATGTACGCGGCGATGTGCATCGCGGTCGGGAATGTGTCGTTGGACGACTGGCCCATGTTGACGTGGTCGTTGGGGTGCACGGGCTCTTGTGAGCCCAGCGTGCCGCCGGTCAGCTGGATGCACCTATTGGAGATCACCTCGTTCACGTTCATGTTCGACTGCGTCCCCGACCCCGTCTGCCACACGTACAGCGGGAACTGCTCATCCAGCTGCCCGCTGATCACCTCATCGCAGACCCGCTCGATCAGCCGGCCCTTCCAGGCCGGCAGTCGGCTCGCCGCGGTGTTCACTACCGCCGCGGCCTTCTTCACGTACCCGTAGGCGTGGTACACCTCCTTGGGCATCCGGTCATGGCCGATGTCGAAGTGCTCCAGGCTTCGCTGGGTCTGCGCGCCCCAGTACCGGTTCGCGGGCACCTCGACGTCGCCGAGGCTGTCGAATTCGCGCCGCGTCCCGGTGGCGTCCAGCCCGATCGGAAGGTCGAGGACCTTCGGTGCTTTGCCGTCCGGATTCGTCATGGCGCGGCCGGCTCCGACGCGGCGCCGTCGACGTCCGCGTAGATTGGCTGCCACATGGCGTCCTGCACGGCTTGCACCGTGTTGTCGATCTTCTTGCCGGTGACGCCGTCCGCGTCCGCGGCCTTCGCGACGGCGACGGCCGAAGTCGCCGACGAGGCCCGCAGGTTCTCTACCGCGGGCAGCAGCGCGGCGCCGGGCTGGCTGACGTCGACCTGGCCCGCGACCGCCTCGGCCGCCGCGT
>JAWWPV010001251.1:0-7710 GCA_033854775.1 Trebonia sp. | reverse complement strand
CAGGAGCGGCCCGGTCACCCGGAGCGTGTCGCCGGCCTGTGCCACCGCCAGCACGATCAGCGCCACGCCCGCGGTGCCGGTGATCGCGCCGGGCACGTCCAGGCCGCCCTTGCGGGCCGGCGCCGAGGCAGGCAGCAGCCAGTAGCAGGCCAGTAGGAGCACGCCGACCGGGGCGTTGACGAAGAACACCAGCCGCCAGCTTTCCTGCACCAGGAGGCCGCCAAGCACCGCGCCCGAGGCGAACCCCGTCGAGACGACCGCTCCGTAGACTCCCAGCGCGTGGCTGCGGGCGCGTTCTCCTGGCCAGCTGGTCACGAGCAACGACAGCCCGGCCGGAGCCACGATCGCGGCGCCGATCCCCTGTACGACCCGGGAGGCGATGAGCAGGACCGGCTCGACGGCAAGGCCACCGGCCACGCTGGCCACGACGAACACGACCAGCCCGATCCGGAGCATGCGGGCCTGGCCGAACAGGTCCGCGAGCCTGCCCCCCAGCAGCAGGAAGCCGCCGAAAGAGACGGCGTACCCGCTGACCAGCCACTGCAGCGTGGATGTCCCGATGTGCAGGCCCGTCTGGATCGAGGGCAGCGCGACGTTGACGATGGTGAAGTCAAGCACCACCATGAACTGCGCCATGGCCAGCACGATCAGCAGGGGCGTCCCCGCCACTCCGCTTGGCGTCTTGTGCCGCCTCACCGGACTCCTCCGGCCAGCAGGCCAACGACCACCGCATTCAACACCGGGCTGACCTCCGCTTGACCGTTACTGGGAATAGTCCTCCATGCTCAGCATCGCCGCGACTATCGCGGACCACATTGCCGCCAGCCCGATCACGCAGGTACCGCCAGCCGGGGGCTTCCCGCTGGCCGGCAGGCGGCCAATCCGGCTACCGGCGGACAGGATCCCGGCCCGTACGCCAGTGCGGCTGATCCCGCGGCAGGACGGCCCGCTTGCGGGAGAGCAGCTACGAGACAGACCCGCGGCGGAGCAGCGCGGTTACTGGCTCGCCGGCCAGCGGGCCGGTGCGGTCCGGCAGCTGCACGATGATCGCGTCCTGCTGGAGTGCGGCCCAGACTAGGCCGTCCTCCAGCGGCACCTCGGTGCCTTCCTGCTCGCCCACGAGGAACTCGGTCGGCCGGCTCCCGATCCGGTAGCTCACGCCGGTGTCGGCGTCCTGGGCCACGTCCGCTGCCAGCAGCAGCACCGCGACCTGCTGCTCGGCCAGCTGATCGGCCACCGCCTGGATGCCGC
Organism: Trebonia sp.; assembly: GCA_033854775.1. GTDB lineage: Bacteria > Actinomycetota > Actinomycetes > Streptosporangiales > Streptosporangiaceae > Trebonia. The sequence goes on along the minus strand of JAWWPV010001251.1, from coordinate 6,459 downwards.
GGACCGCAGCCGGGGTCGGCTCCTCGGCGCGCTCCGCAAGCAGATCCCCGACAGCGCTGATGGCGGTGGCGGTGATCTCGTCGAGGGCGGCGCCGATCGCGGCGCTGAGGTGATCGTCGAGGCCGTCGGGCTCGCGGCCTCCGGCGATGGTCGTGATCGGCCCGATCGAGTCCGGCAGATGACCCGCGACGGCGTCGAGAATGTGCTGGTCACCCGAGCCGAGCACGATGTGCGCGCCCACGCTGTCGGCGGCCTGGGACACGCGCCCGGCGATGAACTCGGCGTTCGCGCGGCCGCCGCTCTCCGGCTCGCGGTCGGTCAGGTGCCGCACGCCGTGGAGCTGCCCGGGCGGCCTGCCGGGATCCGGGTCGGGCTGCGCGCCGGGACGGTTACCGACCGGGAACCGCTGGGCAGGCTGGTCGCCGCTGGCGTGCGTGACGATGTCGGCGCCGTCACGGTCGGCCAGCACGACGACGTGGGCAGGCCGCCGGGCCGCGGCCGCCGCCACCTCCCGCAAGTGCGGCAGCGGGCCTACCTGCACTGAAGTCTCACCAGCCCCGGGCGAGACCCACCGGGCGAGCAGGACCTCCCCGTGGGCCGCGACCACGACGCGGGTGCCGCCCGTCAGGGGCTTGCCCGCGCCGGCGGCCAGCGCCTGGGCGGTGACCTCATCGGCACCCAGCTGGCCGGCCTCGCGCGCAGCATCAGCCCAGGCCACATTCCACGCGGACGACCGGTCAGCCGACGTATCCGGCACCGGGACCGTGGCGGTCACGACCAGGCCGGATGAGGCCGAACCGAGCGGCAGGGCGCGCAGCGCGGGGTCCAGCTGCAGCCGGCCGAGCCTAAGAAGCGGAAGCGTGATCGTCGTCTTGCCTGCCATAGACCTATCACAGCCGGCGGCCAGCGGCGGGGCAACACTGGGGGTCGCTTGACCACGTGGAGTGATGACCCGGAAGGTAGTGTGCTGGGACCCCTGCAAGCTCAGGATGGCGCGCGAACGCTGCCGCCGGGAGAGGTTCATCGTGACAGATACTCCCGCTACCGGCCCCGCGCTGGCCGGTGTCGGCCGGTACGGTGCGTGGTGGTCGGTGGCAGCTTGGTCGGCCTATCGACGGCGATCGCCCTGTCCCGGCTGGGGGCCGAGGTGACCGTGGCCGAGCAGAGCCCGGCGCGGGCCGTCGACGGCGGCGGCCTCGGAGTCGACGTTGACCTGCTCCGGGACGTAACAGGCATCGACGCGGACCCGCCGGTGCTGCACGGGATCGACCGTGACGGCACCGCGTGGGCCTTGCTGCAGGGATGGCTTGAGGAGCATGCGGCGCGCCTCTCCTGCGTGAGCGTGCTGCGCGGCAGGCAGGTCAGCACCGTGACGCCAGGCGACCAGGACCGCAGCGCGACGGTCCGCACCACGCAAGGCGATATGTTCCCGGCCGACCTGGTGGTTGGTGCCGACGGCGCGCGCAGCACGGTGCGCGCCACGGTGGACCCGGCCCACCCCGACGCCCGCTACGCCGGGGTGCTGCTGTGGCGCACCCTGGTCGATGAGCGGGCCATGCCGCCCGCGGTCGCGCGGCCAAGGGCGGGCGAGCCAGCCCGCGAGGTGTACGCGGCCCCTACCGCCTGGTGACCTACCCCGTCCCCGGGCCGGGCGGCGAGACAGCCGTAGGACACCGCCGCCTCAACATGGTCTGGTATGACCCCGAGCAGCGCGATCTACTGCACGAGGCAGGCCTGCTCGACGGCCAGACAGTACACGGCAGCCCGGCTCCTGGCGCGCTGCCCGCCCCCGTCCGGCGACGCCTGGCCGGCCTCGCCGCGGCAAGGTGGCCCAGTCCGTGGCGCGAGGCGCTGACCCTCGCGCTCGAAGCCGGGACGGTGTTCGGCACCCCGATCGTGCACTACAAGCCGTCCCGCCTGGCCAACGGCCGGGTCGCGCTGGCCGGTGACGCCGCGCACGCGGCAAGCCCGATGGTCGGCGGCGGGTTCCGGCAGGGCCTCTACGACGTGCGGGCCCTGAGCCGGGCGCTAACCGCGCCCAGGTCACCCGATGAGATACCGGACGCGCTGACCCGCTACGAGCAAGCACGCCTGGCGGCAGCGATCCGGCACGTGACCCGTAGCGAGCAGGAAACAGCCGCCTACCTGGCGCACGCGGCAGCAAGCAGAACAGATCAGCACGGCTTGTGAGGTGCCGTTCTTCCCCGGCGTAGGCGCCAGCCCCTGACCTACCCCGGATCCGCCAGCCCGGTGCAGGTAGCCGCGAGCAGGCGGGTGAGCGTCGTGCGGAAATCGTCCACCCGTACCGCGGCGAGCTGCGGATCCACCTCATAGGCCGCGGCCAGCGCCGGCGAGGGATGCGCCGCCTGCCACAGCGTGGCGGCCAGTGCGTTCGCGGCGGTCACCACGTCCAGGCCCTGCTGCGGGGTCAGGCCGGGCACGTGATCGGCGATGGCCTGCGCCATGGCGGTGATCGCCGGGGAGGTGGCCCGCTTGAATTCCAGGACGCGCTCGACTGCCACCTCATGCTCGAGATGCAACGGCACGTTCGCCAGCAGGTCGCAGAACAGCGGATCGCCGGCCAGGGCCTCGGCCATGACGCCGGCCAGGGCCGGCGGGGTGACCTGGCGCCGCCCGGCGAGAGTCTCGCTCACCCCGGCGGACCAGCGGAGCCAGCCCTCGGCAGCCAGCTGCAGCAGCACCTCCTTGTAGGAGGCGTAGTAACGGCGCATCGCCGAGTGATGCACCCCGGCCCGCTCGGCGATCGCCGTCAAGGTCACCGAGGCCACCCCCTGCTCGGCGGCGAGGGAACGCGCGGCCTCCAGCAGCGACGCGGCGCGCTCCTGCTTGCTCTCAGGCGAACGGGCGCGCTGGAAACCGGTTGAGGACACGCTCGCATCGTAGCGCACACATTGTGCGTTGACATCGGGCCAGGAACTGGTTAGCGTGTTTAACGCACAGACTGTGCGATAACAAGCGGAGGTTTGCCATGAGCGAGAGCACCAGCAAGGTCCTGGTCGTCACCGGGACGACGTCGGGGATGGGAAGGGGCATCGCCCTCGACGCGGCCGCCGCCGGGTATGCGGTCGTGGCCACCGGCCGGGACCCCGGGCGGATGACGCAACTGGCCGCCGACGCCGCGGAGCGGGGGGTGGGCCTGGACGTTCGCTACCTGGACATCACCGACCACGCCGGGGTCGCAAGCCTGTTCCGCCAGGTCGCGGACGCATACGGGCACATCGACGCCGTGGTCTCCCAGGCAGGCGGGATCTACGCGCTCGGTACCGCCGAGCAGATCACCATCGACGGGTTCCGCTACGTCATGGAGCGGAACTTCTTCGGGAACCTGGCCGTGATCAAGGCGGCGCTCCCGCACCTGCGGGCAAGCAGGGGCCGCCTGATCGTCACCACCAGCGCCAACGGACTGATCGGCGCCCCGTTCAATGATGCCTACGCCTCATCCAAGTTCGCCCTCGAGGGCGCGGTCGAGTCCCTCGCGCCCGCCGTGGCCCGCTACGGCGTCAGGACCACCATCGTCGAGCCGGGCCCCGTCGCCACCGACGTCATGGCCCCCCGCCGCTTCGAGCGGCTCCTGCCGAACGAGCGAATCGAGAACAGCCCCTATCCCGAGCCGTGGGAACTTCTCTCGCGGATCATCGCGAACTCCGGCGCCGTCCAGCCCGTGGAGGAGATCGGCCCGCAGATCCTCGATCTGCTCAGCCAGGACAACCCGCCGCTGCGCTTCCAGACGGCCAAGTGGGCTACCGAGCTCGTCGCTCCCAAGATGTCCGGCGACCTCGACGGCCGCAACGCCTACGCCGCCGGCCAGGCATACCTCGCCCTCGGCGACTGACTGGCCAGTGCGGTGTATGCAGCGCTGATATCTGCACGGCATCGGCTAGGCTCGCTTGAGTGACACTGGCTGAGTGTGCGCAGGCCGCGAGCCACACGACGGGGATCTGGACGCCGCTGACGAGCTTCGTGGGCCGGGCGAATGATGCCGCCGAGCTAATCAGGCTGCTGGAAGACAGCCGGCTGGTGTCAGTGACGGGCCCCGGCGGCGTGGGGAAGACCCGCCTGGCGGTTGAGCTGGCGCGCCGGGTACAGGACAGGTTCCCCGACGGGGTGTGGCTCGTCGAGCTGGGCGCCGCGGCGGACGCGGCACAAGTGGCTGCCGAGGTGATGTCGGTCCTCGGCGTGCAGCAGGACCCCGGCAGGCCGCCGCTTGAGGTGCTCGCGGAGGTGCTCGCGCCACGGCGGCTGCTGCTCATCCTGGACAGCTGCGAGCACGTGCTGTCCGCGGCCGCGGAACTCTGCGGGGTCCTGCTCAGGAGCGCCGACGAAGTGCGCGTGCTGACTACCAGCCGGGAGCAGCTCGGGCTTGGCGGTGAGGCGTGGTACCGGCTGTCGCCGCTTGAGTTGCCCGGCTCCGACGAGCCCGAGGCGGTGCGCCAGTCGCCGGCGGCGGCACTCTTCGCCGAACGGGCCCGCCAGGGAGACCCTGGTTTCAGCCTGAGCCCGGAGTACGCCCCGCTGGTGGCGCGGGTGGTGTCTCGGCTGGACGGGATGCCGCTGGCGATCGAGCTGGCGGCGGCCCGGGTCGAGGCACTTGGCATGGCCGGGCTCGCCGACCACATCGACGACGCGCTGCGGCTGCTGACCGGCAAGGACCTGCTGGCCGCGGCCCGGCACCGATCGCTGACCGCGGTCGCCGACTGGAGCTACCAGTTGCTCGCCGAGCCGGAGCAGCGGGCGTTCCGGCGGCTGGCGGTGTTCCCCGGCCCGTTCACGCTTGCGGCCGCCGACGCCGTGGCCGGGCCGGAGGCCGGTCCCATCGTGGCGCGGCTTGTCGACTGCTCGCTGCTTGTGCCGCCGCGGCCCGGTGCCGACCGGCGGACCAGGTACACCATGCTGCAGACCCTGCGGGCCTACGCGCTGACCCGGCTGCGGGAGGCCGGCGAGGAACAGGAAGCGACGGCAGCGCTGGCCGCGTTCGCGTCGTCGGTGGCCGCGGCGGCCGCCGCGGAACTCGAGTCAAGCCACACCGAACTCGGCGCCCTGCGCTGGCTGGACGCCGAGGACGCCACGCTGAGCCGCGCGCAGGGCTGGGCGCTCGAGCATGACCCCGATGGCGCCATGCGACTGGCCACCGTGCTGGTGCCCTGGCTGCGCCAGCGGGGCCGCCTGGTCGAGGCCCGGACGAGGCTGAGCGGCGCCGTGGCGCGTTCCTCCCCGGCCGACGAGACCTGGGCCAGGGCACAGGTCTGGCTCGGGTACCTGTCGTCGGATTCCGCCGACTGGGCCGACGGGGCGGATCACCACACGGCGGCTATCGAATCGTTCCTGGACAGGGAACCGTCGCGCGTGCTGGTGACGGCCCTGGCGGGCGGGCGGTCCATAGCCCGGCTGAACCTGGGCGACTTTCCCGGAGCAGTTGACGACGCCCGCCGGGCGCTGGCGCTGGCGCGTGAACTCACTGACGCGACGAGCGAACTTCTCGCGCTGACCGCCCTGAGTGTCGCCGCCTCTTACGCGGGCGACGCGGCGGAAGCGCTTGACCGGACCCGGCAGGCGCAGGAACTCCTCCCGCTGGATATCCCCGGCGATGTGGCTCGCTGGTGCCATTACGTCGTGGCACTGGCGCTGACCAAGATCGGCGAGCTCGACTCCGCGCGCCGCGTGTGCACGGCGGGACTTGCGCGATCGCGTCAGGTGGATGACCTGACGAACCTGGTCCCGCTGCTCGAGGTAATGGCAGATCTCGAGCGCCTGGCAGGCAACCCGGCCGAGGCCGGGGTATATGTGCAGGAGGCGGCCGCGGTCGCCTCGCGGATCGGTCACAGCCTGGCTCTGGCCAGCCTCATCGAGCACTGCGGACAGCTGTGCGCCGCCACCGGGCGCTGGGCTGACGCCGTTACGCTCTGGACGGCGCTTGCCGCGGCGTTGAAACGCCGCGGGCGGCCAGCCCTCCCCGAGAGCGAGGGCCGCGCCGCGTTGTACATGCCGCAGATCGAGCAGGCGCTTGAGCTCGGTCAGCTGCGCGAGGCCGAGGAGCGCGGCGCCAGGATGCCGTTTTCCGCCGCACTCGAGCTCGCCATCATGGTCGCGACCGCGGTGCAGGAGGAACCTGGGGAGCCCGGTCCCAGAAAGCTGCTGAGCGCCCGCGAGCAGGAGCTGGTCACCCTGGTCGCCCAGGGGCACACCAACGCGGAGATCGCGGCCCGGCTCTACATCAGCATCCGGACGGTGGCTTCCCACCTGGACAGGATCCGGGACAAGACCGGGTACCGCCGCCGGGCGGACCTCACCCGGCTGGCCCTGAGCGAGGGCCTGGTCTAAGCTATTGCCCAAGAGCTGACGGCTGTCCAAATGCACCACCTTGAGCTGTGGTAGAGGGAGCGCCAAATGCTGAGACTGCAGTTGGTTGAGAGGAGGCGCCAAAAGGATTATTTTGCCCTT
>JAWWPV010001250.1:0-5650 GCA_033854775.1 Trebonia sp. | reverse complement strand
GGGACGCCGAGGCGGCCGGCGATGGCGAGGAGGTGGATGACCGCGTTGGTTGACCCGCCGATCGCCGCGTTCACCCTGATCGCGTTCTCGAACGCCTCCCTGGTCATGATCTTGCCCGGGGTAACGTCGTGCTCCACGAGGTCGACAATGACCTGGCCGGCCCGCTGCGCGGTCTCGTAGCGCCTGGCGTCGACGGCGGGCCAGGTCGCCGAGTAGGGCAGCTGCATGCCAAGCGCCTCGGCCATCGACGCCATCGTGGACGCGGTGCCCATCGTCATGCAGTGCCCGTTGGACCGGGCCATGCACCCTTCGGCGAAGGCGCACTCCTGCTCGGTCATGCGCCCGGCGAGCAGGTCCTCCTCCCAGCGCCACACCGCGGTGCCCGAGCCGACGTCGGTGCCCTGGTACTTGCCGTTCAGCATCGGCCCGCCGGTCACCATGATCGCGGGCAGTCCCACGCTGGAGGCCGCCATCAGCAGGCCGGGCGTGGTCTTGTCGCAGCCGGACAGCAGCACGACGCCGTCCAGCGGGTTGGCCCTGATGAGCTCCTCCGCCTCCATGGCGAGAAGGTTCCTGTACAGCATCGCGGTGGGGCGCATCAGCGTCTCGCCCAGGGCCATCGCGGGGAACTCGAGCGGGAAGCCGCCCGCCTGCCACACGCCGCGCTTGACCGACTCCGCCACCCGGTGCAGGTGGACGTTGCACGGCGCGAGCTCCGACCACGTGGTCGCGATCCCGATCACCGGCCGCCCGTCGAACACCTCGGACGTGAACCCCTGGCTGCGCATCCACGCCCGGTGGTTCATCCCTGACCGCCCCGTCGCCGCGAACCATGCCGAACTGCGCCTGCTTGAAGTATGGGGCCTGCTTGTTGTCATGATCCTTTTGTAGCCCCGCGTCCCCTTTCGGGGGAAGGCCGGCATCCGGACGAGATGCCGGCTGATTGGATCGGCCTCGTGGTTGCGGGCAGGATGAAGAGGGACAGAAGAGGTGCTGATCCGCCCCAAGGACGTGCTTCGCCGGGACACCGCGCCGCCCGCCACCTCGGGCGACCCGGCCGGGCAGGAAGCGCCCGAACCAACGCGCTAGGGCGACCGGGCGGCGCGATGATCGATCCAAGATCTTCCCGTGGGGGAATTGGCGCGGAACGCGAAGCACGCATCCGTTCGGGATCACTGAATTTGAATTTCCTGCTGTTTGAAGCCTGATCACGCGGGTACTGCGGAGCATCGTGCCAGACTCACGGGTGCCGCCTTATCCGCTCATGTTCTTGGGTGGCGTGTAATCGGTGATGCTGCTGCCCGTGTATCACACGTACCGCTCGGACTTGTCGCAGGTCCGCGCCCTGGTGCTGCGGCAGGCCAGGCAAGCCGGCCTCACCGAGGGCCGGGCTAACGACCTCGTGCTCGCCGTCAGCGAGGTGGCCGCGAACACGCTGCGGCACACCCGGTCACCGGGAACCCTGGCGATCTGGCATGACGAGGAAGAGGTCGTCTGCGAGATCCACGATGAGGGGACGATCGATGACCCGTTCGCCGGCAGGCGCAAGCCCCCGCCTGGCGCGTCCGGCGGGCACGGCCTCTGGATCGTCCGTCAAGTTTGTGACCTGGTCGAACTGACTTCAGACGCGGGCGGGACCACGGTCCGCATGCACATGGCGCTGCGCCCGCCTGGCGCTGGCGGCTGAGCAACGCCGGCGGGGGCATTCTTGTGGTAAAACACGAGTGTGGACCTGCTCACGACGTCTGTCGCGACGGTCGAGTCGGGGAGCGAGCCGTACACGCTGGTAGAGCTCCTCGGAGAGGCCGACGTGACCAACAGCGACGCCCTGCACGAGGTGCTTGATGCCGAGGTGGCCAAGCAGCCGCGCACGCTGATCATCGATCTTTCCGGGCTGCGCTTCATGGACTCCTCCGCGCTGCACGTGATCCTGCGCGCCAACCGCGCGATGGACCGGCAGGGCGGCGTGGTCGCGCTCGCCTCCCCACGCGACCCGGTGGCGAAGATGCTCCGGCTCACCGCCGCTGACCAGCTGATTCCCGTCTACGCGAGCGTGAGCGAAGCCAGCGCCGGATAAATTTTTAACCGCCGTGGTTTATCCCGTGCCCGCCGCGGTTAAGATGTCCTCCAGTGGTGCCTACGACGCAGGCACGTTCCACGCCATCATCGGCGTGCGTGCTCGCGCGGCCACTTCTCTTCGCTGAAGCCTCCAGGCCCCTCGACTGCTCGCCGTGATGGATACATGCGGTGAGGAGAGGCTCCATGAAGATCGCCCTGGTAGCACAGCAGGCAATGACCCTGTCCAGTGACGGAACCGGGCAGGCAGGCGACACGAGGCTGGTTGAGCTGAGCCGGTCGCTGGCCGGCAAGGGTCACGGGGTGACCGTATACGCGCAGCGGCACGGTGCCAGCGCGCCTGGCGAGCGAGCCACGCTTGCGCCGGGTGTCACGGTGGAGTACATCGGCTCCGCGGACGGGCAGCACGGCGAGTCCGACCTGCTCGCGCAGGTTCCCGCCTTCAGCCGCCCGCTGCACGAGCGCCTACGCCGCAACCGCCCCGACGTGGTGCACGCGCTGCGCTGGACCAGCGGCCTCGCCGCCCTGGCGGCCGCCCGTGACCTGCGGATTCCGGTTGTGCAGTCGTTCGACTCCCTTGGCGTCGCCGAGCGGCGGCATCACGTGATCGCCCGTGACGCCGGCACCGAGCGCATCCGCCTTGAGCCCGCGATCGGCCGCTCCGCGAGCGCCGTGCTCGCCGGGAGCTCCGACGAGGAGTCCGACCTGACCCGGCTCGGCGTCCCCCGCCGGTCGATCCGCGTCGTGCCCTGCGGCGTGGACACCGACGAGTTCACCCCGGAGGGGCCGGTCGCCGAGCGCGCCGCCCGGCCGCGCCTGCTGACCGTGGCCGACCTGTCGGAGCATGACGCGCTCGCCACCCTGCTGCGCGCGATGGCCAAGGTGCCCGGCGCGGACCTGGTCGTGGCCGGCGGGCCGGCGCGCGCCATGCTCCGGGACGACCTGGGCTTCCGCCGGCTGTCCAAGCTCGCCGACTCCCTCGGCGTGTCCGGCCAGGTCACGTTCGCCGGCCAGGCCGGACGCACCGCGCTGCCGCCGCTGCTGCGCTCCGCCGACCTGGTCGTCAGCATCAGCGAGTACGACCCGACCGGCATCCTGGCCGTCCAGGCCATGGCGTGCGGCACGCCGGTCATCGCCTCCGCGGTCGGCGGCCAGGTGGACGCCGTGGTCGACGGGACGACCGGCATCCTGGTCCCGCCCGGCCGCCCCGCGCTGCTCGCGCAGCGGATCAGGCAGCTGCTCGCCCACCCGATGCTGCTCGAGGCGTTCAGCGTGGCCGCGGCCGACCGGGCCAGGTCCAGGTACTCGTGGGACCGGATCGCGCACGAGACCGTCGCCGTCTACGACAGGGCGCTCGACGCCGCCGCCATGGCCGCGTAACCGCGCACCGCGGTTCCTCCTTGACCCCGTGTCCGTCAGGCGCCCCCCATGCGCCTGGCGGGCATGGTCCATGTCTGGCCCCGGCTGCGTTTGATGTGGCCTGTGTTTGATCTCGCCTCGCCTGGACAGTCGGGCTGGGGACATCACGCAACGGGAGGCAACGGTGGCACAGATAGCATCCGAGGTGCTCGTGGAGCGGCTCATCGACTGGGGAGTCGACACGGTCTTCGGGCTGCCGGGCGACGGCATCAACGGGATCATGGAAGGTCTGCGGCGGCACCAGGACAAGCTCAAGTTCGTCCTCGTGCACCACGAAGAGGCGGCGGCCTTCATGGCGGTCGCGCACGCGAAGGCGACAGGGAAGCTCGGTGTCTGCCTGGCGACCTCCGGCCCCGGTGGCATCCACCTGCTGAACGGACTCTACGACGCGAAGCTCGACCACGTGCCGGTACTCGCCATCACGGGGATGCAGGAGACGTCGCTGCTCGGCACCGGCTACCAGCAGGAGGTCGCGCTCGACAAGCTGTACGCCGACGTCGCCGAGTACGACATGATGATCTCCAACCCGGTGCAGCTCCCGGCGGTCGTTGACCTGGCGATCCGCACCGCCTACGCCCGGCGCGGCGTCGCGCACGTCACCATCCCCAACGACATCCAGGTCGCCGACGCCGACGCCGACCCGTGGCAGCACGTGGCCCCGGCCAGCACGCCGAAGACCGCCCCGGTCTACCTGGCCCCTCCCGGCCTCCCCGCCGGGCAAGACCTGCAACGGCTGGCGGACTTCCTCAACGAGGGAACGAAGATCGGGATCCTGGCGGGCGCGGGTGCGCTGCACGCCCGCGAGGAACTCATCGCGGTCGCCGAGGCCCTCGACGCGCCGATCGTCAAGACGCTGCCTGGCAAGGCCGCCGTCCCCGACGACTCCCCGTACACCACCGGCGGGATCGGGCTGCTCGGCACCAAGCCGTCCGAGGACCTGATGGACGAGATCGACACGCTGCTGATGGTCGGCACCAACTTCCCGTACACCAAGCACCTGCCCCAAAGCGTGCGGTGCGCGCAGATCGAGGCCGACCCGGTCAGGGCCGGCGCGCGGATCGCGACCGAGCTGCCGATCGTCGGCGACGCTCAGCAGACGCTGCGCGCCGTGCTCCCCCTGCTCAAGCAGCGGACGGAGCACGAGTTCCTCGCCAAGTACACGCGGGAGATGAACGCCTGGCGGCGGAGCATGACCGCCCTTGAGGACGCCGAGCGGGACCCGATCGCCCCGCAGTACCTGATGGCCGCGGTCAGCGAGCTGGCCGCCGACGACGCCATCCTCACCTGCGACAGCGGCACGATCGCCACCTGGGCGGCGCGGCACTGGACGATCCGCGACGACCGCCAGTTCTACCTCTCGGGGAACCTGGCCACGATGGCCCCCGGCCTCCCCTACGCGATCGGCATCCAGCACGCCTTCCCCGGCCGGCAGGTGATCGCGTTCGTCGGCGACGGCGGGTTCGCGATGCTGATGGCGGAGTTCCTCACCGCCATACAGCACCGGCTGCCGGTCAAGGTCGTGATCAACAACAACAACGCGCTCGGCCAGATCCTCTGGGAGCAGATGGTGCTCGGCTACCCGGAGCACGGCGTGCGGTACCCCGAGCCGTTCGTGGACTACGCGGCGTTCGCCACCGCCAACGGCGCGCTCGGGGCCAAGGTGACCAGGCCAGGCGACCTGCCCGGGGCGATCCAGCTCGCGCTCAACCACCCGGGGCCGGCGCTGGTCGACGTGAACGTCAACCCCGCCGAGCCGCCGCTGCCCGGCAAGGTCGAGTACGAGCAGGCGAAGAACTTCGCGCTCGCGTTCCTGCGCGGCCAGCCGCACCGGGCCACGATCGCGACGACGCTCCTCAAGGACCGCATCCAGCAGCTCGGCTCGTAGGCCCCCGGCGAAGACAGTGGACGGAAATGCGCGCTATGGACCTGCCTGGAAGTAAGCCGGCATTCGCCGCCGTCTCCGTTCCGGATCTGATCGGGGCGCCGTTGCCTGCCTGCCTGCCGTAGCCGGGCCGGTTCCCTCCGGGCCGCCGACCGTCCCGGGGCCGTGACCGCGGGTCACCAGCGGGGGAACACCCCGCAGACCGCCGTCTCACCGCCATAAACAGAACAAACCAACGCCCATCACGGGGCTATTTCGCGACTGCGGGTCGCG
>JAWWPV010001249.1:0-6291 GCA_033854775.1 Trebonia sp. | reverse complement strand
AGGTTCCATGGGCATCGCGATGCTGCTGGAGTCAATCGCATCTGTCATGCCTGAGCGGCCGCTTGTCGGCGCGCGGGCCGGCGCCCTCTCGGCCGGTGACCTGCTCGCGCTGGCAGGCGGCGGGGCGACCGTGCTGCGGGACGCTGGCGCCGACGCGGTCGGGTTCGTCGGCACCGGGGGCCCCGCGTTCCCGGTCAGCCTCTTCGCCGCGGGGCTCGCGGGGGTACCGTTCACCCCGCTGAACTACCGGCTTGCGGCCGGTCAGCTCGCCGAGCTGGCCGCCGGGCTCGGGAAGCGGCCCGTCCTGATCGTCGACGGGCCGTACGCGCCCGCCGTCCGGGGCGTGCCCGCCACGATCCTCGCGACGGACCAGTGGCTGGCCGCCGCCCGGGCGGCCGCGCCCACGGCCGCGGCGGACGTCGACGACGAGCTGCCCGCCGTGGTGCTGTACACGAGCGGGACCACGTCGAAGCCGAAGGGCGCGGTGCTGCGCCATTCGCACCTGGTCTCTTATGTGCTCCAGACGGTGGAGTTCGCGTCCGCGGACGAGCAGGACGCGGCGCTCATCAGCGTCCCGCCTTACCACATCGCGGGCGTCGGCACCGTGCTGACGAACACCTTCGCGGGCCGCCGGATGATGTACCTGCCGAACTTCACCGCCGCCGGGTGGCTGGCCACCGTCCGCGATGAGAGCATCACCCAGGCGATGCTGGTGCCGACGATGCTGGCGCGGATCGTCGATCACCTTGGCGGCGGCGCGGCGGACGTGCCCGTGCTGCGGTCGGTCGCCTATGGCGGTGCGCGGATGCCCCGCCCAGTCCTGGAGCAGGCGCTGACCTGCATGCCGGGCGCTGGCTTTACCAACGCGTACGGGCTGACCGAGACCAGCTCGACCATCGCCGTGCTCGGCCCGGACGATCACCGGGCCGCGCTCGCCGCCGCCGACCCGGCCGTCAGGGAGCGGCTTGGCTCGGCTGGACGGCTCGTGCCTGGCGTCGAAGGCCAGATCAGGGACGAGCGTGGTGCGGTGCTGCCGCCCGGCCGGCCCGGGCAGCTCTGGGTGCGCGGCAGCCAGGTGTCCGGCGAGTACCTCGGGTCCGGGTCCGTGCTCGACGACCAGGGCTGGTTCCACACCAGGGACCAGGGCTGGTTCGATGCCGACGGCTACCTGTTCATCTCCGGCCGGACCGACGACACGATCATCCGGGGCGGGGAGAACATCGCCCCGGCCGAGATCGAGGACGTCCTCGTCGCGCACCCCAAGATCAAGGAGGCCGCGGTGATCGGGGTGCCCGACGACGAGTGGGGAACCCGGATCGTCGCGGTGGTCGTCGCCGAGCCCGGGTCCGGGCTTGACGGCGACACGGTCAGGGACTTCGCGCGGGCCCGGCTGCGCGGCTCGCGCACGCCGGACGCCGTGGTCTTCAGGACCGAGTTGCCGCACACGCCTACCGGGAAGCTGCTCCGGCGGGACCTAGTGCGCGAAGTCCTTGGCACCTACATGAGCTCCTGAGGTGAGGCTACCGCGATGCTGACGTCGCTGCCCGGTCCCGCTCCCGGCACGGTCCGGCGCACCCTGTCGCTTGAGGTAACGCCGGACCCGGAGTGGAGCGCGGGCCTGCGGATAACCGCGCTCGGACGCGACACGCGGACCAGCACTACCGATAACGGCGAGCTGCTGCGGAGCGTGACGATGAGCGTCACGATCGACGCGGCGTCGCGGATCACCGGCTTCCAGTCCGACCTGCCCGCGGTGGTGACTGGTCGGCTGACCGGGGCCGGCGCGATCAGCGGTTTCCGTGCCAAGCTCGCAGACCTTGACGAGCTTGACCAGTCGTCGCTTGAGTCGGCGGTGCTCGACGAGCTGCCGACCGTCCGGCTGATCTCCGGCTACGCCCAGATGATCGAGCTGACCGGGGTGACCGGGACAGCTGAGCTTCAGCCGCACCGCGACAGGCGCTCGCCGCCGGTGGGCATCTGCGCGGGCTGGGCGCCCGGCGCGACGGCGGACACGCGGGCCCGCGCCGGGATCCCGGTCGTGACGGGAACGCCGGCGGCCCAGGCCCTGGCGTCGATGACACCGTACTTCCACGCCGAGCCCGACCCTCGGCCGAGGTCGATGCGCCGCCGCAGGATTCTGGACGTGACCGCGCGGGGCGGCGGATACGAGGTCTACGAGTACTTCAGGGACAGCCACTTCGACGCGGACCTGCGCGAGGGCGCGCTGCACGAGTACGAGGTGCACGCGAGGGCGGCGGCGGACGAGGGATGCACGCTTGAGCGCATCGACGTGGTACCGCACGCGCTGCCGTTCGGCGAGTGCCCGCTGGCCGCACCGAACGCCGCCGACCTCGCGGGCGCGTCGCTGCGCGTCATCACCGGGACCGTCAAGGAGCGGCTGAGCGGCACCCGCAGTTGCACGCACCTCAACGACACGCTCCGCTTCTTGCGCTATGTGCCCGCGCTGTTGCCTCCCGGGGGCGACTCCCCGTACCCCCGGTGGAACGAAGAGCTGCGAGTGACGCGGAAGGCAGGTAACAGTGGATCTTGACTTCTCTGCGGAGCAGCGCGACTTCCGCGAGGAGGTCCGCACCTGGCTGGCCGAGCACAAGCCGGCCCAGCCGCGCCCGTCCGACGCCGCCGGCATCCGGGTGTACGACACCGGGTGGCAGCGGACCCAGTACGAGGGCGGCTGGGCGGGCATCTCCTGGCCGAAGGAGTACGGCGGCCGGGGGCTGTCGCTGCTCGAGCAGCTCATCTGGTACGAGGAGTACGGCAGGGCGGGCCTGCCCAGCCTGGACAGCACGTTCGTCGGGCTCAATCACGCCGGCCCGACGCTGATCCAGTGCGCGACGGCGCAGCAGAAGGCGGCCCACCTGCCGCCGATCCTGCGCGGCGACGTCGTATGGTGCCAGGGCTTCTCCGAGCCGGGGGCGGGCTCCGACCTGGCGTCGCTGCGCACCCGCGCCGTGATCGACGGCGACGAGCTCGTGGTGTCCGGCCAGAAGATCTGGACAAGCTCCGCGTTCGTCGCCGACTGGCAGGAACTGCTCGTGCGCACGGACGCCGGAGCGAGCAAGCACCGCGGCATCACCTGGGTGATCTGCGACATGCACAGCCCCGGCATCGACGTGCGCACGATCGAGTCGATGGACCGCGAGCGCGAGTTCTGCGAGGTGTTCTACGACGAGGTCCGGATCCCGCTGTCCAACGTGGTCGGCGAGCTCAACGTCGGGTGGCGGGTCGCCATGTCGACGCTGTCCTTCGAGCGCGGCACGGCGTTCACCGCGGGACAGGTCCGGCTGGCGTCCACGGTGGAGCACCTGATCGACCTCGCCGGCCGGCGACCGGGCCCGCTGGGGCGCGGCACCGCCTTGGCCGACGAGTCCCTGGCCGTGCGGCTGGCGACGGCGCGCGCCGAGGTGGCGGCGCTGCGCGCGATGACGTACGCCGTGATCTCCCGCGGCGTCCGCTACGAGACGCCGGGACCCGAGGGGTCCATCGTGAAGCTCTACTTCTCCGAGATCGAGCAGCGGGTCGCCCGGCTGTCCATGGACGTGCTCGGCCCCGACTCGCTCCGCTTCGCATCCAAGTGGCTCCCCGGCGGCTGGACCGGCGACTACCTGCGCTCCTACGCCTCCACGATCGGCGGTGGCACCTCAGAGATCCAGCGCAACATCATCGGCGAACGCGTGCTTTCGCTGCCACGCTAAAGGGGCCTGCCGCGTTGAACGGGCGGCGGGGGAGACATCTTCATCGGCCTGCGGCAGCCCGCGGGCAGCTGACCCGCACGGCTGCCCGGGCGAGTCCGCTCGGCTGATCGCCCAGCCAGCAGCCTCAGGCCGTCCCGGCCGGCTGGGCGGCGATGACCTTGCGGTAGGCCCGCGGGCCGTCATAGTCGTTCACGGCGCGGTGCCAGGTGGCCAGGTTGTCCCACAGCACGAAGTCTCCCGGCTTCCAGCCGAAGCTGACCGAGTAGTCGGGCGAGCCGGCATGGGCCAGCAGGAACGGCAGGATGGCCTCGCTCTCAGACACGCTGATGCCGGTCAGGCGAAGTGCGGAGGAGCTGATGAACAGTCCCTTGCGGCCGGTGTGCCGGTGCGTCCGTACCACGGGGAGCTCGATCGTCTGGGCGACGGGGGCGCGCTTGCCATCGCCCCCGTAGTTCTCCGCGTTGCCGTCGTAGACGGCGTTCACCCCCGCCAGCAGCTCCTTGAGCGGCTCGGACAGGTCGTCGTAGGCGGCCTGGAGGTCGGCCCACAGCGTGTGGCCGCCGATCTCAGGTACCACCTGGTAGGTGAGCGACTCGATGGTGAAGGGAGGAGTGCGCCACAGCCCGCCGATGTGCCAGTGGGCGGCGGCGCCGGCCTTCGGCAGGTCGTAGACGTAGACGAGGCGGTTGTCGGGGTGACGGTGGGCGGCGGTGGGATGGTCGAAGGGCTGGTCGAAGATCCGGACCGCCTCGACGTGCTGGTCAGGCGACAGGTGCTGGTCGCGGAAGACCAGCACCTTGTGGTCTAGGAATGCCTGGCGCAGTGCCTCGGCGGTCGCGTCGTCGACCGGGCGGGTCAGGTCCACGCCGGAAATCTCGGCGCCGAGGCGGGGGCTGACCGGAACCACGCGGAAGTCGGTGGTAAGAGTAGCCATGGCGGGATGCCTCTCTAGCGTAATTTCTACTTTCCCCATCCAAATTATAGGTATATCTGCCTGTCGGCAATAGGATCCTCACGCCCTGTACGGGCGTTGTCGGCCGCCGTTGCCCCGATAACCTGGCGGCGGCCCGGGTCCTCGGCGACTAAGGCCAGGCCATGGTCCCCCGCGGGGGAGTTCAGTGCGCGGGCGTGGTGCGCGGGTCGGGGATGTAGTCGGTGGCGAGGAAGCGCTTGAGGACGTCCGCCGACCCGGTTACCTCCAGTTCTGGCCGGGGCGGCACCGCGCGCTTCCACACCAGCAGCGCGATGTCCTGCGCCGTCCCGGTAGCGACGACGGCGGCGTCGCCCGGGTTATCGGGCGCCTGCTCCGTCACGAGGCGCCCGCCGGCTACGCGGGCGCTCCAGGCGCTCGCCGTATCCGTGGTCCGCAGCCAGACGGTGCCGCCGATGTCTGCGACGCCGCTGCCCGCCAGCCGGGGAACGAAGTTCGCGAACACGTTCTCCACTTCTCGCACCGCCAGGTGGGACGGGATGGGGACGTGCTCGCCGAGGACGGACTCCACGTCCCAGCGGTGCACGCCGACCTCGACCGCGAGCAGCGGGGCGATCAGCCCGGCGGGGCGGTTTCCGGCCTGGTGCGGGAAGGGCACGGGCTTGTCCGGTAGGGTCTCGCCGAGCACTGTGATCAGCGGGTCAAGCCCGGCAAGCACCCAGTCGGCTATCGCCTCGCCGTCGGGCACCTCGATGGCCTGGGTTTCTGCCGGGCCGCCGGTGACGATGGCGTGGAACAGCCGCAGTCCCCGGCCGATGTGGGCGGCCAGGCTGTGCACGGTGAAGTCCGGGTAGGCGGGGACGTGCACCCGCAGGGGCGACCGGGTCACGACCTCCGCGAACCGCTCAGCCTCCCGGCGCAGGTGGGCGAGCCACGGCTCGGGCGACGTCGCGGTCGTTGACGTTTCGCTCATGGCGCTCCTCATTCCTACTAATATTACTGGCTTTATGGACAATAGCTCCGCCCCGCGCCAGGCTCAATGCCACCTTCCTCCGCCGCGCCGCAATATTGAGCAGTGGTAACCCAGCTGAGCACCGACCAGCGTGATGTCCTCCTTGACGGCACCCCTATCGCATCGCGATCCCGCCCGGGTGGCCCGGGACACTGCTCCTTGACCTGGATTTCGTCAGCTCGACCGGCATGCCGTCAGGCGCCACATACACGTGGCTGCTCGGACATGGGTACGCCGTCGCAGGGACAGCGCGCGTCATGAATACCGTGAGCGCTTCGATCTGGGCGCACCGGCTGCTTCAGGTGCTGCATGTCGTGAGGAGGGCCTGCGGCAGGCCGGCCCGGGTCATCGCCTACGGCCAGTCGGGTGGCGGCGCCACCGCGCGGGCCTTCGTCCAAGAGATGCCGCACAGTATCGACGCAGCGATCGCCATGGCCACCCCCGGCAGCGGTCAGGTGTTCCTACTGAACCAGGCGCTCGATGCCACCTTCGCGGCAAAGGCTCTCCTGGCGCCGGACAATGACGCGCTCGTCCTCGTCGGCCTGCCGGCGGACCGTGCCCACCTGGAGGCCGAGGGGACGCCGCTGCTGTCCGCCGCTCAGCAGACCGCAGCGGGGCGCGCCAGAATCGCGCTT
>JAWWPV010001248.1:0-4534 GCA_033854775.1 Trebonia sp. | reverse complement strand
CGTCATCGACGAGGCCGCGCGGGACGCCTGGCTGCGGCACATGCGGACGTCGCTGGACGAGCAGGACGTGGAGCCCGCGCTGGACGCGCAGCTGTGGGACTACCTGGTCATGGCGGCCCACAGCCTGCTCAACCGGCCCAGCGGGCCGCCCGCCGGGCAAGACCTGGGTCTCACGCCGCGCTGACGGTAGGCCCGGTCAGGTGCGGGTGAGCTTGCGGTAGGTGACGCGGTGCGGGCGGGCGGCTTCGGCGCCGAGACGGTCGATCTTGTTCTTCTCGTAGGCCTCGAAGTTGCCCTCGAACCAGAACCAGTTGGCCCCGCCTTCCCAGGCCAGGATGTGCGTGGCGATCCGGTCCAGGAACCACCGGTCGTGCGAGGTGATCACCGCGCAGCCGGGGAAGTCGAGGAGCGCCCGCTCCAGGGAAGAGAGCGTCTCCACATCCAGGTCGTTGGCGGGCTCGTCGAGCAGCAGCATGTTGCCGCCCTGCTTGAGGGTGAGCGCGAGGTTCATCCGGTTCCGCTCGCCGCCGGACATGACACCCGCCGGCTTCTGCTGGTCGGATCCCTTGAAGCCGAACGCCGCCACGTACGCGCGGCTGGGGAACTCCACGTTGCCCACGCGGATGAACGTCTCGCCGTCGGAGATCGCCTGCCAGACGTTCTTGTTCGGGTCGATGCGGTCGCGGTTCTGGTCGGAGTACGAGATCTTCACCGTGTCGCCGACGCGGATGAGGCCGGAGTCCGGCTTCTCCTCGCCGACGATCATCTTGAACAGCGTGGTCTTGCCGACGCCGTTCGGGCCGATGACGCCGACGATGCCGTTGCGCGGCAGGGTGAAGCTCAGGTCGTCGTAGAGCACGCGGTCGTCGAAGCCCTTGACCAGGTGCTCGACCTCCACCACGGTGTTGCCGAGGCGGGGGCCCGGCGGGATCTGGATCTCCTCGAAGTCGAGCTTGCGGTTCCTGTCCGCCTCGGCGGCCATCTCCTCGTACCGCTCAAGCCGCGCCCTCGACTTAGTCTGGCGGGCGCGGGCGCTTGACCTGACCCACTCAAGCTCGTCGTCGAGGCGCTTGCGCATCTTGGCGTCCTTGGCCCCCTCGACCTTGAGGCGGCCCGCCTTCGTCTCCAGGTAGGTGGAGTAGTTGCCCTCGTAGGGGTAGGCGTGGCCGCGGTCGAGCTCGAGGATCCACTGCGCCACGTTCTCCATGAAGTACCTATCGTGGGTGACCGCGATGACGGTGCCCGGGTACTTCTCCAGGTGCTGCTCAAGCCAGAGGACGGACTCGGCGTCCAGGTGGTTGGTGGGCTCGTCGAGCAGCAGCAGGTCGGGCTGCTGAAGGAGGAGCTTGCAGAGGGCCACCCGCCGGCGCTCGCCACCGGAGAGCGTCGTGACCTCGGCCTCGGGCGGCGGGCACCGCAGGGCATCCATGGCCTGCTCAAGCTGGCTGTCCAGGTCCCAGGCGTCCTTGTGGTCGATCTGCTCCTGGAGCTTGCTCATCTGCTCCATGAGCTCGTCTGAGTAGTCGGTCGCCATCTTCTCGGCGATCTCGTTGTACGCATCGAGGAGCTTCTTCGTCTCGGCGACGCCCTCCTCGACGTTGCCGAGAACGGTCTTGTCCTCGTTGAGCTTCGGCTCCTGCGCGAGGATCCCGACGGTGAACCCCGGCATCTGGCGGGCCTCGCCGTTGGAGGCCTGCTCCGTCCCGGCCATGATCCTCAGCAGGGTCGACTTGCCGGTGCCGTTCGGGCCCACGACACCGATCTTCGCCCCGGGGAGAAAGCTCAGCGTGACATTGTCGAGGACTACCTTGTCCCCGTGCGCCTTGCGGACGGCGCGCAGGCTGTAAATGAATTCAGGCATTTATCGTATCCTAGCTATTGGCGCAGGTCAGCGTCCCGCGACCCTCGTCCCAGTCATAGCAAAGTCAGGGAAGGCCCCAAGTCATGGCTCTGGCGGTCAACGGCAGCGGCACTGTCTTCAAGAAGTGCGACAGGTCCAACCATCACCCCGACTTGAACAAAGGCTGCGCGTCTTCCACCTGTCAGCATACGTGCGCCAACCCAGAGCGTTGCCAGCACGCCTGGACCCTGCGGTACTGGAGAAACGGCAGCATCGTCCGGTGCGTGTTCATAAGAACAGCCGCGACCCCTATCTTCATTCCTACCGCACGTTAGCCTCCGTCGGCCGGGTTGGCGAGGCATACCCGGTCGCGGCCCGTGCGCTTGGCCCGGTACAGGGCCTGGTCCGCGGCCTCGAGCAGTTCGCCGAGGTCGCCGCCGTGGCTCCCGAGGACCGCGACGCCGATGGAGACCGTGACGCCCACGATCATGTCCTTGGTGAGCACCCTGACGACGCCGGCGCCCCGGCGGATCCGCTCGGCGACGAGGCACGCCTCCGCCGCCGTGGTGCCGCTGAGCAGGATCGCGAACTCCTCGCCGCCGAACCGGCCGACGAGATCGGACTCGCGGACCTGCTGCCGCATCTCCGCGGCGAGCGTGCGGAGCACGGCGTCGCCGGTGAGGTGCCCGTGCGTGTCGTTGACCCGCTTGAAGTAGTCGACGTCGGCGAGCAGCACGGCGAGGGACTCACGTCTTCGCCGTGCCCTGTCGACCGCGAGCGTGGCCTCCCCCTGCCAGGCGCCCGCGTTCAGCACGCCGGTCTTGGGATCGGTGCGTGCCTGCGTCTTGAGCTGCGAGTGCAGCAGGCTGCGCTGGAGCAGGACCACGGGCGGCAGCGCGACGGCGAGCAGGAGCGTGCTGAGCGCGCAGGCGATCGTGACCAGGATGCCCACGCAGGTCTCCGTCAGGTCGAGCAGCATCCGCTCGCGGTCCCAGAGCATGTCGCTGAGCCGTGCGTCCGGATCGACGAGCCAGGCGGCCACCGCGACCAGGCCGGCGTTCAGCAGCCCGAAGACGACGGCGCAAACGATCGCCGCCGCGGCCGGCTGCGGGCGAAGCAGCCACACGTTCGGCCCCGGGTAGGTCAGCCAGGCCCCGGCCTGGCCCTGCGGTGCCACCGGGAGGAGCAAGCGGAACAGGGCCGAGGCGAGCGCACCGGACAGGCCGAGCGCCGCACTGCTGAACACCCGCCGGTACACCGCGCCACGGCTGACTCGCATGTAGCCGAGCAGTCCGAGCGCGGACGGCGCGGCCAGCGCGTACAGCGGGGGCAGCAGCAGCGCCACCGGGAGCCACCAGGCGGACAGCAGGTCCCGCCAGACCCCGGTGGGCTGCCCCAGCCGCCCGCTGGCCTCGACGCAGACGGCACCGCAGCACATCAGCGCGGTGAACAGCGCGAAGTCTCCGGCGGTGATCGGGGTGTGCGCGGCTTCCCACCCGGTGAACGCGAGGTAGCAGGCAAGGACGCCGGTCACGTAGGCGATGAGCGGAAGCGGCTCACAGAACAACGGGCACTGCCATGACCACGGCCACGAGAAGCCGCCGCGGTTCTCCCGCTGCCGCTCCTTCGTCGCGTCCTGGACTGCTGACATGCCGTTGCCTGTCGCTTTCCTTAGACTTCCCCGACGTCTGGGACTGGCTCAGCACTTGTAAGTAACTCTAGGTAGCAGAATAAATGCAAACTGTTGCGTACGCGGGCCGAATTCACAGGTTGGTGGCCACCTCATCGGATGCCGCGCGAATTCGATATTCGTCACTATGTGTAACCAATATTGGCTCGCGACATCCGAGGGATGACATTACGGCAGGTCAGTGACGGTCTTCCGGGCGCTTAGAAGGGCACCACTTCCGCGTCCGGTTCCGCCTCCAGCAGGCTGGCGCCGTCCGTCAGGCCGGGCGCGGCCAGGACGTCGCCCGGCTCAAGGCCGCCATCTCTATCACTCTCCGTGATCGCAACGACAGGAGCCTGGTCGGCCTGGTCGGCCGGGTCGCCCGGGTCGCCGTAGGCGGAGTACTCGTCGTCGCCGACGTCCGGGTTGGCCGACTCTGCGTCCAGGTTGGCCGACCCGATGTCCTGCCGCGACATCTCGCCCGCGTTGACGCCGGCCGAGCCCTCGGACTGCGACCGCGTACCGCGCAGGTAGTGCGACCAGCCGTAGGCAAGGTCATGCCCGACCGAGTCCGCCTCGATCTCAAGCGTCGACCGCGGCCGCTGCTGGCTGTCGACCCAGTTGTTCGTGTAGAAGCGGCCGCGTACGACCACCATGTCACCCTTGTGCAGGGAGCTCGCGGCGTTGATGGCGAGCCGCCGCCAGCACTTGACCGTGAAATAGGACGTCGTCGCGTCGCGCCACTCCCCCGTCTCGCGGTTCAGCCGCCGCGGGGTGGAGCCCACCCTGATCTCGGTGACCGGTGTCGCCGTCGCCGTCTTTTGGTGGAGCCTTGGCTCCGCCGTCAGGTAGCCGCGCAATGTGATCTGGTTGTCCTGGCTCATTTCTTGCCAGCCCCTTCCGGTGCATCGTGTTTAGCCGCCCGACGGCACTCCCCTGTCGGCGCTCTTTCACGGTGCCCGATCACGCCGCATCCCTGCCTAACTAATTCACCGCCTGTGGATATCGCGCCGGAATTGTCCACC
>JAWWPV010001247.1:0-3734 GCA_033854775.1 Trebonia sp. | reverse complement strand
GGATTCACTTGTTATTGGAACTAAATTTTGCGAAGCCCGTCGCGCAGGGCGGTTACCCGGCCTCGTCGTCAGGGTGGTGCCACGCCCACGGCGTACCGCAGGCTGTCGGTTGAGCCGCCGGCCGCGGCCGCCGTCGCCTCGGCCACCGACAGCGAAAGGCCCGCGGTCGCGGTCGCGCCGCTTGCGTCCGTCACGGCCACCGGCCAGACGCCCGTCCGCGTCCCGGCGGCGGCTTCCGCGCTGGCCGTTCCCGAGAGAGTCCCCGCGGGGGAGAGCACCAGGCCGCCGACAGCGACAGCACGTCGCCTGCGGCCGGCGCGCGGTGCGGCGTCCCGTTATTGATCACCGTGAACAGCCCCGGGTACCCGGCCGCGTAGTGCCCCACGACCTGGTCACCGTTGGTGGCGATAGCCATAGTGACGCCGTAGCGGTCATAGAGGTAGCGCTCGCTGAACTCGACGCACTGGTACCCGGCCGTCCACGGGGCACCAGGGAACGGGTGAACGGGAGCGGCCGCCGCGCCGCCGCCAGGAACCGGCCCGCAGGCCGGGACCACCAGGCCGCCGCCCGACCACGCGGCGGGAACGACCCCGTCGGCCCCTGGAAGCTGGCGCGCGCCGGAAAACGCGCCGCACGGGCCGCCTGCGCCCGCGCCGGATGCGGGAGCGGCGGCTACGGCGGCTACGGGGGCGGCGAAGGCGGGGGCGCTAGCCGGTCCCGGCCCGATGACCGTTCCCAGGCCAAGCGCGAACGCGGCCAGGCCCGTGCCGAGCAGGCGACGGTCCGACATCGCAGGCCCCGCCACCCCGCCCCTGATCAAGGCTGGCAACTACTGAAGGCAACCGTTTTGATTACACACGGCTACTATCATGCGCAGTTCAGTACCGCATCCAAACCTCCGGTCCGCTCGCGGCGGATGAAGGCGTTCTGCCCGCGGGCTGGTCAGGTCGGCGGCGGGCCCTCTGCCTGCTGGCCGCCCTTAGCGGGTTCTTGGCTGTGGACCAGGGCGACGACCTCGTGGCCGAGGCCGATCGACGGGCCCCCGATCAGCTCCCAGGCACGGGAGATTCCGATGAGGAAGCAGACGATCACGAGAATCGCGATCGCGTCCACCGACCCGGAGTCACCCGGCTGGTTGGCTACCGACAGCCCCGCGAAGAACTGGTAGATGAACGTGACCACCAGGCTGATGAGAAAGAGCCCGTCCCGGACCGTCGACCGTCGCACCTGCCGCAGCCGGATCAGCGACAACAGCGCCGCCGTCACGAACGTCAGCCCGACGACGGCGACTGAGACCGACGTCCAGCCGATCTTCTCGCCGGGAAGCAGCGCGAACAGCGAGACGGACAGGGCGTTGAGGAACGACGTGAGCGCGGCCACGGCGCGTATTCGATGGAGCTGTCCCGAGCCCTCGGCGTTGGTGAGCCGCTCGCCCGCGACCGAGATGGCCACGAAGAGCAGCCCGATGAGCGCGCCGGCCACCCCGGCGCTCCCCAGGAAGAAGTCATGAAATTCCGCTGGAACCACCGGACGATCTTCCCATGGCACGGCGGGCGCCGGTGGCTCGCTTGCCAACTCCCCCGGGTGGCGGCGCCGTGGCCGGGCTTGGAGCAACACGCATCCGTTCGGGATCACGGGTTTGATCTGTCGCCGTCGGTAAGGTGAGGAGCATGGAAATCACGAAGCCAGAAGTGGACTACCCGGAGGGCACGCCGCCCAAGGCGCTCGAGATCACCGACATCTGGGAGGGGGACGGCAAGGTCGCCGGGGCCGGCGACACCGTCGAGGTGCACTACGTCGGGGTCGCCTACTCATCGGGGGAGGAGTTCGACGCGAGCTGGAGCAGGGGCGAGCCGCTGCAATTCCGGCTGGGCGTCGGGCAGGTCATCCAGGGCTGGGACGAGGGCGTGCAGGGCATGAAGGTGGGCGGCCGCCGCAAGCTGGTCATCCCGCCTGACCTCGGCTACGGCAGCCGTGGCGCGGGCAGCTCCATCAAGCCCGGCGAAACCCTGATCTTCGTCTGCGACCTTGTATCCGCCTAGCGTCGGGTGAATGTGCGTTTGGTGTCCCTATAGCGACACCAAACGCACATCCACCGGGGTCCGCGCGGCTGCGGGCCGGGATACAGCAACAAGCGCGGAGCGCGATACGGCCGTGCCTTAACTTCCCTAGCGGGCGCTCATCCAGAGGCGAGTCAGGCCGTGGATCGCGTCCACGTTGGGCGTGGGCACGCCGGCCAGGGCGCCGAGCTCGCGCACCGCGCCGGTCAGCGCGTCGAGTTCAAGCGGCCGCCCGGCTCGCGCGTCCTGGAGCATCGACGGCACGAAGTCACCGAGCTTGCGCGTGACCGCATGCCTGTCCTGGGGAGACTGCGCGATCGGGCAGCCGATCCTCATCCCGATCTCCCGCGCCTCGAGCATCGCCCGGGAGATGAGGTCACGCACCAGGTCATCGTCGAGCGCGGGCCCGGTCGAGGCGCCGGTCAGCGCGCAGATCGGGTTCAGCGTCAGGTTGCCCCACAGCTTGTACCAGACGTCATCGCGGACCCGCGCGGACACCGTCACGTCGAAGCCGCCCGCGCGAAGCGCCGAGGCGAGCGCGTCGAGACGGGGCGAAGACGCCCCGTCGAGCTCGCCGATGATCAGCCCGTTCCCGCTCCCCCACGACACCTCACCGGGCGCGGGCGACGACGCCGACAGGTGCACGGTCCCGCCGATCACCCGGGAGGCGGGCAGCACCGAGGCGATGAAACCGTCCGGGTCGACGCTGTCCAGGTGGCGCCCGGCGGCCGGGCCGCCGAACCCGTCGAGGAACCACCATG
The DNA here is from genome assembly GCA_033854775.1 of Trebonia sp. Classification (GTDB taxonomy): domain Bacteria; phylum Actinomycetota; class Actinomycetes; order Streptosporangiales; family Streptosporangiaceae; genus Trebonia. The sequence continues at coordinate 913 of JAWWPV010001247.1, read as the reverse complement.
GCACCCCGTTCAGCGTCGAGAGCACCGCCGTCCGCGGCCCGAGCAGCCCCCCGACCGACGACGCGACGCCGGCCATTGACTGCGCCTTGACCGCGACGACCACGAAATCCTGCTCGCCGAGCTCGGCCGCGTCGTCGGACGCCGCCACCCGGGCCGTGATCATGCCCCCCGTGTTGGCCAGCGCCGTGTTTACCAACCCCGCGGAGGACACCCGCAGCCCGCGGTCCCTGATGGCGGCCAGCGTCGCGCCGCGCGCGAGCACGGACACGTCCGCGCTCCCGGCTGTACCTTCAGCGGTGGCGAGCCGCGCCGCGATGACCCCGCCGATGGCCCCGGCGCCGACAACACAGATACGCATGGCCTCATGTCTATCCCGACCTGGCCCGTGTGCGAAAGCCGGATCATGACGGCTCCGCTCGTGGACCCGGTGCTTGTCGGTCCGGTCCCCGCCCGGTCCCTGCCCGGCGCCGCGCCGCGCTCGTTCTGGCTGGAACCGCACGGGAGGTTTGGGGCACCGCGACACGGGGCATGACCAGTTCCCAGGAACGATTTGACGATGGTGGCCGAGACCCGTAAGGTTCTTCTTGCCCCGAGGGGAGGGAACGCCGGAAGGCGGGCCCGGACCCGGGGAGCCACCAGTAGAAAGCCTCTACGGAGCGACGCGTGCGTACCGCACCACTCTGAAACAGGCGGTAAGCTGATGGCTCGGGAATTCCCAGAAAAGCCAAATCCGGCTTAACGGTCCGAATAAATCGGGCCGGAGCCGATTTGACAAGAAGGAAAAACCGGGTAAATTTAAAGAGTCGCCGCGAGGGACGGAATGAAAATTCCGAAACACGGAGAGCGTCTGTTTCTTGAGAACTCAACAGCGTGCTAAAAGCCAGTGCATTGATAATGTACTAAACCCCCGTCG
>JAWWPV010001246.1:0-12198 GCA_033854775.1 Trebonia sp. | reverse complement strand
GGTCAAGCACTATCTTGATTTCCATGCCACCCACCTCTGACCGGCACACCAGCTACTTCGGCGGACCCTTTGGCCTGCCAGAGCACTTCTGCCTCGGTAGGGCCACCTCAAACGGAACAAAGGCCCGCAGAAACCCGAATCCGGGCCATGCGGCGTTCAGCCTGCGGCTGGAACCGACGGGGCAAAACGTACGTTCGATTCGGATCACGCCGGGTAGGGGGCGCACGACCGCACTAGCAGGATGGCCCGGAGCATCGTTTGGGGGCATGCAATCGCAATGACGGTTCGCAGCGTGGGTGTGGAAGAGGAACTGCTCCTTGTCGAGCCCGGTACCGGACAGCCTCTAGCAGTAGCCGAGACGGCACTGCGCACCGTGGACGCCGACGGCGGGCGCCGGGAAGGCACGGACGGGGATGCCGGGGAGTCGCTTGAGTTCGAGTTGCAGCGGCAGCAGCTAGAAACCAGCACGAAGCCGTGCTTCGAGCTGAGTGAGCTCGGCGAGGAACTGCGCCGGGGGCGGTCGCTGGCCGCCGAGGTGGCGGGCCGGGCCGGCGCGCGGGTAGCGGCGCTTGCCACGTCACCCGTGCCCGTCGAGCCGCAACTGGTGCGCAAGGGCCGGTACCTCCAGATGGCCCACGCGTTCGGGCTGACCGCTTACGAGCAGCTGACGTGCGGGTGCCACGTGCACGTCAGCATCTCTTCCCCTGACGAAGGGGTCGCTGTCCTCGACCGGATCAGGCCATGGCTGCCGGTCTTGCTGGCGCTCAGCGCGAACTCGCCGTTCTGGCAGGGGCGAGACAGCGCGTACGCCAGCTTCCGGTACCAGGCATGGAGCCGCTGGCCGAGCGCGGGACCGACGGACGCGTTCGGCAGCCCCGAGGTCTACCGGCAGACGGTTCAGCAGATGGTCAGCACCGGCACGCTGCTCGATACCGGGATGGTGTACTTCGACGCCCGGCTGTCCGAGCACTATCCGACGGTTGAGATACGGGTCTCCGACGTGTGCCTGTACGCCGACGACGCGGCGCTGATCGCCGCGCTGGCCCGGGCACTGGTGGAAACCGAGGCACGCCGCTGGCGGGCGGGCTCAGCTATCCCCGCGCACCGCATCGAGATGCTGCGCCTGGCGGCCTGGCGGGCCAGCCGGTCCGGCCTGGACGACTGCCTGCTCAACCCGCATACCGGGCTGCCCGAACCCGCTTTGACCGTCGCCAACGCGCTGCTTGAGCACGTCAGGGACGCACTGGACGAAGCAGGAGACGCGGAAGCCGTCACCGAACTGCTCGGCGCAGTGCTAGCCCGCGGGAACGGGGCCGCCTTCCAGCGGAGCGCCTGCCGCGACGGCAGCCTGGCCAGCGTAATCGAGAACGCGGCCGCCGTTACCGCCAACTGATACACCCTTTCTCGCCGAATAGGCCGGATGATCCGGTCTGCTCATCGCCCTTGCGGGGTGACTAGCGTGCCTGGCCTTCCTGTTCAAAGGTGATCACGCTCTTGATGCCCGCTGGCCTGTCCAGGATCAGCTCCGGTGCCTGTTCCGGTGGGTAGCGGCCGGCGATGAGCGTCCGCACCACGGCAGGCCATCGCTGGCGGAAAAGGTCGAGATCCCGGAGCGCGGACGCGAAGGCGTCTAGTCCGGCATTCACCGTGCCGAGCAGGACCTGGTTCTTCAGGACCATGTCCCGCATGCGGCGAGCCGGGTCGGCCTCGATGAATGCCTGCGGGCCGGGGACGCCGGTCAGCACGTAGATGCCGTTGGTGCCAAGGACCTGCAGTGCCTGGAGAGCGAAGTGCGAGTGCCCGACCGCCTCGTAGATCAGGTCGATGTTGCCCATCTTTTCCGCCAGATCGGCGAAGGTCGTGGCCTGAGAGGAGACGTAGGTCGCCCCGATGGCATCGACCAGGTCGATCCGGGGACTGGGAGGCAGCTCCCGTGAGTAGACATAGGTCGTGAAGCCGGCGCTGGCCAGCGTCATCGCGCCAAGCAGCCCGACCGGCCCGATACCGAGCACCAGGGCAGAAAGCCCCTTGCCTCGCTGCTGGCTGGGCGTGTCCGGGTCGAGCCACGGCGGCCGCTGCTGCATCGTCCAGAAAATCTGCGTGAGGGCCTTTTCCGCGATCGTCAGCGGCTCGGCAAGCACCGCGATCTCCCGCAGGCCGGGCGGTACGAGGGTCATGTTCCGCTCGTTGTCGACGACGTACTCGGCCATGTAGCCGTGCGCTTCCTTGATGCCGCGCTCGGTGAAGTCACCGGTGTAGCAGTAGTCCTGGTGCCCGGAGCGGCAGGCCAGGCACCCGGGATGCGGGCACGGGCGGCGCACCGATGGCACGACAAGGTCCCCCGGCCGAAGGCGGGTGACCGCGGATCCAACCTTCACGATCTCGGCCAGCGCCTCGTGACCGATCACCAGGAAGTCATCGCCCGCCGGCGGCGTCCCGTACTCGAAGGAGCAGATCTCTTTGTCGGTGCCGCAGATGCCGATATCGAGCATCCGCAACTCCACTTGATCAGGCTGGGTGATCCGGGGGGCCTCCCGCTCGATAATTGTGACCTCTCGGGTTCCTGGGAAAACTGCGACTGCCTTCATGTCATCTCCTCCTTGCCTGGCGAGGTACCCGCTCCTCTGCGTGAAAGAACGATTCCTCTGTGTGACAGATGGCAGGTTGCTGGGCACACTGTGGTCAGCACATCCCGGCCGCACCAGCGGGCGTGACGTGAGCCTTGCGGTAGACGGCATCCGTGATCGCGTTCGGTGAGGAGCGTGCACCCAGTGACTGACGTACTGGCCAGAGGTTCGCATCCGGCCCATTCGACCGTGAACGGAAGCCCGTTCCCGCCGATCGCTGAGTACGGGTTCTTGTCCGACTGCGAGGTGTGCGCGCTGGTCGCACCGAGCGGAAACGTGGAATGGATGTGCCTGCCGCGGATGGACGGCCCGAGCATCTTCGCCGCCGCGCTTGACCGCGGTGCCGGCTCATTCCGGCTGGGGCCTGCCGATGTCACCGTTCCTGCCGGGCGGCGTTACCTGCCGGGCACGATGGTGCTCGAGACGACGTGGGCCACTCCTGGCGGCTGGGCCGTGGTCCGTGACGTGCTGCTTGTCGGGCCGTGGCGGCACCAGGCACGCAGATCCGACTCGCACCAGCGGGCGCCGGTCGATCATGCCGCCGAGCAAGTGCTGCTGCGGACCGTCCGGTGCCTGAACGGGTACATCGACTTCGTGCTTGAATGCGAGCCGGCCTTTGACTACGGACGACAGCGCGGCACATGGCGTCATACCGGAGGCGGCTACGGTGCGGCGGAGGCCCTGCTCGGCGATGAGGCGCAATTCAGGCTGACCACCGACCTGAACCTCGGGTTCGAGGGCCCGCGGGCTATCGCCCGACGCCGCCTGCGCGCCGGGGAGCAAGTGTTCTGCGCCCTGTCGTGGGGTGACGGGACTGCGCCGGAGACGTTCGCCGATGCCCATCAGCGGCTGGCCCAGACCGCGGATTTCTGGCATGAGTGGGTTAGCCGCGGCACCTTCCCTGACCACCCGTGGCGGGAGCACCTGGTGCGGTCCGCGCTGACGCTGAAGGGCCTGACCTACGCGCCGACCGGGGCGCTGCTGGCGGCTGCGACCACGTCCCTGCCGGAGACACCCGGCGGGGAGCGTAACTATGACTACCGCTACACCTGGCTGCGGGATTCGACGTTCATGCTGTGGGGCCTGTACACGCTCGGCCTTGAACGAGAAGCGAGCGACTTCTTCTATTTCATCTCCGACCTGGCCGAACAGGATGCCGACCTGCAGATCATGTACGGGATCGGCGGCGAGCGGCAACTGACCGAGGAGATCCTCGATCACTTGTCTGGGTATGAGGGCGCCCGCCCGGTCCGCATCGGCAACGGCGCCTGGGACCAGCGCCAGCATGACGTCTGGGGAGTGCTGCTGGACTCGGTCTACCTGCACACCCGGGCCCGCGATCAGTTGGACGAGCGCCGGTGGCCGATGCTGGTGCGCCAGGTTGAGGCTGCGATCACGCACTGGCGGGACCCCGACCAGGGATTGTGGGAGGTGCGCGGCCCGGCGCAGCATTTCACCGCCTCCAAGGTTCTGTGCTGGGTGGCCGCCGACCGCGGCGCGAAGCTGGCTCAGTTGCGCGGTGACCGCGAGCACGCGGACGACTGGCGCAAGGCAGCCGATGAGATGCACGCCGACATCTGCGCCAACGGAACCGACAACCGAGGTGTCTTCTGCCAGCACTACGGGACCACCGCCCTGGACGCCTCGGCACTGCTGATCCCGCTGCTCGGGTTCCTGCCGCCGGATGACCCCCGCGTGCGCTCGACCGTGCTGGCCATCGCCGACGAGCTCACCGAGGACGGGCTGGTGCTGCGGTACCGGGTGGAGGAAACCGACGACGGCTTCCACGGCGAGGAGGGATCGTTCACGATCTGCTCCTTCTGGCTGGTGTCGGCGCTGACCGAGATGGGCGAGGTGGACCGCGCCCGGGCGCTGTGCGAGAAGCTGCTGACCTACGCCAGTCCGCTGTCCCTGTATGCCGAGGAGATCGACGCGCACTCCGGGCGCCAGCTAGGGAACTTCCCGCAGGCCTTCTCGCATCTGGCGCTGATCAACGCGGTCATGCACCTGATCCGCGAAGACGAGCGTCGCAGCGCAGGCGGCGCCAGCACCCCCGGGCTTGACCTGCACGCGGCAGACATCCGCAATGACCACCACTGACGCCAGCGTGCTGGTGGTCGGCGGCGGCCCTGCGGGAGTCACCGCTGCCCTGCAGGCCAGCGAACTCGGCGCGCGGGTCACCTTGCTCGAGGCTGCCCAGGTTGGCGGGACCAGCCTCAACTCCGGCCCGGCGCCGGTGCGGACGCTGGCACGGGCGGCCCGGCTGGCGCGTGACTGGTCCTCCTGGGCCGCCTTCGGCCTGACCGGCGCGGCGCCCGTTCCCGACCTGCCCGCCGTCATTGCCAACAGTGAGCGGGTGGCCCGCTACGCCCATGACAAGAAGGACCTGGCCGGCCATATCCGCCGGCACGGCATCGACCTGATCGAGGACCTCGGCCCGGCCAGCTTCACCGGGCCGCACACCATGGCTGCGGACGGCGGCCGGACCTGGACCGCGGACAGCATCATCCTGGCCGTCGGCGGGCACGCGGCCCGTCTCCCCATCCCCGGCGCAAACCTGGCGCTCACCTACGAGGACATCCCGTCCCTGGCCCGCCTGCCGGGCAGGGTCGCGGTCATCGGCGGCGCGGATACGGGCTGCCAGATCGCGTCCATCTTCGCCGACCTTGGCGCCGCGGTCACCCTGTTCGAGGCCGGCCCCATCCTGGTCCCGGCCGCCGACAAGGACGTGTCGACCGAGCTTGGCCACGCCTTCCGCAGCCGCGGCATGACCGTGGCCACGAGCACCCTCGTCACCGGCCTGCGCCGGGCGGAAGAATCCATCCGCATCGATCACCGGTGCGGTCAGACCCCAGGCTGGACGCTTGCGGACGCCGTGTTCTTCGCGGTCGGCTGGCCCGCCAGCATCGGCAAGCTGAACCTGGAGGCGGCCGGGATCCACGCGAAACCGGCCGCGATCACCGTCGATGAGTACCTGCGGACGAACGTCGGCCACATCTTCGCCGTCGGCGACGTCAACGGCCATTTGATGCTGGTCCAGACGGCCAGGCAGGAAGGGCGCATCGCCGGAACGAACGCCGTACTTGGGCCGACCGCGCAAGCCGCCTACGACGTCGTCCCCAGCGGCAGCTTCACCGATCCCGAATACGGGAGGGTTGGCCTCACGGAAACCCAGGCGGCGCAGCACCATGACGCCGTCATTGGCGTCGCCCGCTACGACGACCTGCTGCGGCCCGTTGCCGACGGCCGCCCCGACGGCTTTTGCAAACTCATCGCCGACCGCCAGACCCATGCCATCCTCGGTGCTCACGTCCTCGGCGAATACTCAGCAGAAACCGTCCAGACCGTCGCGGCCTGCATGGCCGCCGGGATGCGCATCGAGCAGGCCGCCAACCTTCAGCTCGCCTACCCAACCTTCACCGAAGCGGTCAGCATGGCCGCTCAGAAGATCTGCAGGACCATCGGCATTGGAAACTTCCCCCAAGCCTGGAGCTACCTCGGCCCAGAAGAGTGACTCACGAACGGCGAATGAGCTGAGTGCCTCATGCCGCGGACCGCCGGATGATCGCCATCGAGGCCAGCGCGATCGCTGCGAGGGCAATAGCGCAGCCGAGGATGGCGCGGAAATCGCCGAACGCCTGCGAGCCGAATCCGACGGCGATGACGGGCACTGTCAGGCCAACGTAGGCGAACACGAAAAAGGCGGAAATGACCTGGCCGCGGGTCTCCGCCGGGGCGACCCGGTTGGCCGTGGCCAGGCTGCCCATGAAGACGGCACCGACCGACACTCCGCTGACCACCGTGCTGGCGAGGAAGAGCGGCATCGAGGCGGCGGAGAGCCCGGCGACGATCAGGGCTAGGGCCGCCAGGAACACCCCAAGCCCGGCCAGCGTCACCGGCCGGCTCGGCAGCCGGGATCCGACCAGCTGGGTGCAGGCGGCCACCAGAAACGCCAGGAAGACCACCGCCCCCGCCACCGCATGGCTCGTATCGTGCAGCACGCCGCTGAGAAACGTCGGCACGAGCGAGCTAAAGAGCCCAAGCAGGGAGAACGCGGCAAAGCCCGCGAATCCGGCTGCGATGAACTCGGGCCGGCCGGCCTCCGGGATACCCAAGCCGCGGAACTTGAGGGAGAGCGCGGAGCGCTGAGTCACTGTCTCGGGCACGACAAGCAGGCCGAGCCCGGCGATTGCCACCAGCCCGAGCTGGACCGCGAACGGCAGCACTGTCGGCTGGGGAGCGTACTGAGCTAGCAGTCCGGCGAGCAGCGGGCCAAGGCCGAGGCCGCCCATGTTGGCCGTCGTCGCGACCAGCGACGCGCGGCGCCCTGAGCCGTGCCGCGCCGTCTCGGTCAGCGCAGCGGTGGCCGTGCCGGTCATCAGCCCGGCCGAGAGGCCGGAGAGCACCCGGCCGAGGAACAGCCAGCCGATATTCGGCGCGAGGATGAACGTCACCGCGCTGGCGATGCTCAGCACTATCGCCACCGCCAGTACCGGACGCCGGCCAACCTGGTCGGAGGAGCGCCCGGCACCCAGCAGTGCGACGAGCACGCCCACCGCGTACACGGCGTAGATCAGCGTGATGATGCTGGTAGAGAAATGCCATTGTGCTTGGTAGATCACGTACAGCGGAGTCGGCAGGGTGGTGCCAAGCATCGTGACCGCGAATGCGTAAGCGATCAGCCAGAACGCGGCCGGCCGCGATAGCCGCCAGGTGGGTTTCCGGTCGGCCACCGACTGATCGAGACAGTCCACGCACGGCTGGTCAACTGTGGTGCCGGTGCTAGCCCTCGTGCTCATCCCGCGCTCCCCCCACGTCGGCGCGTCGCATGCGGTCCGTATTCAACAATAAGCTCGCAGTTCCCGGGCGGATCAGCACGGGGGTTGCCGGCCGCAGACCCGGGCCACTCGCCCCGATGTCATCTGCGTGAATGACGACGCTGCCGTGGAGAGGACCGATGGACAGGCCGACCGCGCAGTACCTGCATCCGATCGCCGGACTTGACGCGGCGATGTGGGTGCCGCCCAGCCGCGGGCAGTTGTTCTGGCTGCGGCGCGCGCCGGCCCTGTTCGCCCCCGCCCGGGGTACCGGCCGCGGCCTGGCCCGCTGGTGGGCGATCGCCACGGTCACACCGGGCACCAATGTGACCGGGTTGAACCTGGCCTACCAGTCGTACCTGAACCACGTCTTCCACCGGACCCGGCTGGCCAGAGTCGGCCACGCAGCCTGCATGCCGGTCATCGTGACCGCCCTGCTCGCCCTGCTGTACCCGGTTCACGCCACGCTTCCCGGCGCCCTCGCGCTCGCGGCGTGGTGGGCGTACTGGGCGGTCAAGGAGCGCGACCCGGTATGGGGCGGCTGTGCCGTCGGTCTCGCCGCCGCGCTGTACGCGCTCGCGCAGGCGCTCGGGCGGCTCGGCGCGGCGGAGCCGTCGCGCCTGGCTCAGCCGTGGGCCTGGCTGCTGCTCGCCGGCGCGCTGCAGGCGGGATCGCACATTCTGGAGCCGCTGCCACCGCGAGTCACCCGGTCGGTGCACTGGATACCGCCGGCGGAGTACCTGCTCGGGCGGGCCGGCCACCGCAACCCGCCAGGTACCGTGCTGCGCCGCGCCGGCCAGCTCACCGCGCAGGCCGTCTTCGGCACCGTTGACGAAATTGTCGCCTCGCCCCGGCTGCTGCCGGTGCTCCTGCTGGAACTGCTCTGGCTGTTCGGGCACGACCCGGTGCGGCGCGCGGCCTGGCGGGCCCTTTCCGCCCGGGCGATCGCGAACGGCAACCCCGCGCTGGACTACATCGGCATCGGCGGCCCCACGCCGCTGCGCGCCCCGGTCTAACGGCGCCGGGGCGCGGTACGGCCCTAGCCCGGGTAGTCGGTCGGGTAGACGGTCACGCCGCCCACCGACGTGCCGTGCATGCCCATCCGGCTGAAGACGCTCATCCACGGCTGCGCCCAGGCATGCTCGACGAGGATGGCGCCCACTCCGGCCTCGTGGGCGTAGTCCTTGAATTGGCGCACCGTGTCGCGAGTCGCGTTGGTGAGCGCCGCGACCGGCTGGGGGTCTTGCTGCGATAGGGACAAGTTGACGTAACCGCCCGCGATCCGGAAGTAGAACCCCGAATCAGCCTGGAACAGCATCCCGGCGTTCCCCCGCTGCGAGACGACCACGACGATCTCTCCCGGTTTCAGGTACCGCCGGTACAGCCCGTCGGTGATGAACGCCGGCAACGCACCGAGCGGCCGCATGGCCGCCGCAGCCGGAACTTGCCTGCCCGGGGGCGGGGCCGCCGCCGGGTTGAACGTGGGCAGGTCGGCCAGGATCGCCGTCAGGGCCAGCACCGCAAGGGCCCAGCGCGCGGCCTGAGCCAGCCTGCTCGCGGCCGGTGCGGCCAGCCACAGCGCCAAGGCGATCGAGAGAATCAGAAAGCCGAAGATGATAAACCGGAGTGGCTCGGCGCTACGCGCGATCGGCAGGCTCCACAGCCCGCCCCAGGGCAAGGCGAAGACCGGCCTGTCAGCGATGATCAGGTCCGGGCCGACCGCGAGGGCGACGACGACGAAGAACGCCGAGACCATCAGGCGGGTGAGCCTGCTCTTCCAGGTGAATACGGCGAGCAGGAGCAGGATCACCAGTAGCGGAAGACCCACGTAGTCCTCGACCGAATTGGGGCCGAGGCCGTTGGAATACGCGACCAGTGGTCTCAGGCCGAAGAGCCGGTCCGACGACGGCAGGATCAGCCGGACAATGCGCAGCGAATAGCCCGGCTGCTGCCTGGTGAGCTCGCTCGGGTACCGCTGCAGGGCGTAGACCAGGTAGGGCGACGCGAGCACGAGGGCGCCCGCGTAGGCGATGGCACTCAGCACGGCCAACTGGGCAACGGTGCGCCTACCCGCGCGCCCGGCGACCGCGTAGCCGATCACCAGGGCGGCCGTCAGCAGGACCGTCGTGTCGGCGAAAAACTCGGTGAAAGTGTAGAACTGAAGGGCCAGGGCGACGGTCATCCAGATGACGAACCCGGTCCGCCCCAGCGTCCCGTCCCGCCACAGCAGCACCAAGTACACCATCAGCGGGAAGAGCATGTTCACGGTGAGGTTCAGGTCCCCGCGCGCGTCGTGCATCACCATGAAGGGACAGAAGCCGTAAACGGCTCCGCCCAGCAGCGACGCCCAGAACCGGCCGGTCAGCCTGCGCGCGGCGACGAAGGCCGCCCACCCCGTAGCCGCAGGCACGAGCAGTAGCGTCAGGTTGTACGACAGAACCGGGCCGAACGCGGCCGTTACCGGCCACATGACAATGACCACCGTAGGCGCGGGGGTCGACCACGCGAGGCTGATCCCGCCGGGCGCCATGATCTGGTTCGAGTACAGCGGGTTGAGCCCGTGCGATATCGCGTAGGGCAACCAGCGCAGGGACCAGATGTAAAAGTTTGAGTCCGGTGAGACGTGCCCGACCACGGGCATGTCGAGGTAGCGGATCAGCGGTACCGCGTACCAGGCGAAGGCGGCCAGGTAGATCGCGAGGGCGAACAGCCCCTGCTGCGCCGGGCCAGGGGCACGCCAGCCCCGTGACAACGCGCCGATGCGCTGCGGGGGACCAGCTGGCAGCACTCGGGAATCAGCGGCATCCATATGCTCTCCACGTACCGCGCCGGGCCCGTCAGTAGAGGAGACCGTCACGCCGCCCACCGACATGACGTGCAGGCCCGCGCCTAAGATCCTCATCCGCGACCGGCCCAGGCTTGCCCTACGACAATAGCCCCCACCCCTGTCCCGCAGGCGCGGAACACCCGCACCGGGTGCGGGTCGTATGGCTTGCGGCGCGGGCCACGCACGGTCGCGGCGGCCGCATCAGCCGGCCAGCAGCACGAGCTTCCCGTGCACGTGACCGTCCTCGCTGACGCGGTGCGCCTCCGCGATCCCGGCGAGCGGGAAGGTCTGCGCGACCGGGAGCGAGAAGCGCCCGGACTCGATCAGCTCGCCGATCTCGGCGAGCGCGTGGACCGCGCGGCCGGCGTCCCCGCTGCTGAACCTCACCCCGTGCTCCTGCGCGCCGCCGAAGTCGGCGATCGTCACGACGTGCTCCGGGCCGCCCGCGAGCTCGACGAGCTCGGGCAGGACGCCGCTCCCGGCGACGTCGAGCGCCTCGTCGACGCCGTCGGGCGCGAGCGCGCGAACCCGCTCGACGAGGCCCTCACCATAGGCGACGGGCTCGGCGCCCAGCGACCGAAGGTACTCGTGGTTTGCCGGACTGGCGGTGCCGATCACGCGCGCGCTGCGCGCCACGGCGAGCTGAACCGCGGCGCTGCCGACGCTTCCGGAGGCGCCGTTGACGAGCAGCGTGCCGCCGCTCCCGACGCCGAGCTGGTCAAGCGCGCGCGTGGCCGTCTCGATGGCGGCCGGCAGCGCGGCAGCGCCGGGGAAGTCGAGCGACGGCGGGATCGGCGCGTAGTAGGACAGCACCGCCATCTCGGCCTGGGCCGCCCCCTCGGCGGAGAAGCCGAACACGCGATCGCCGATGGCGACGTCCGCAACGCCCTCGCCGAGCTCGTCGACGACGCCCGCCGCCTCGTGGCCCATGGTCTGCGGGAGCTCGCCGTCCATCAGGCCTTTGCGCTTCTTCCAGTCGCTCGGGTTGACGCCGGCCGCGCGCACCGCAATCCGGACCTGGCCGGGACCCGGATGCGGATCGGGGAGATCCACGATCTCAAGGACCTCCGGGCCCCCCGAACCGGCTGAAACGGACGGCCTTCATCATGCGCTCCGATCTCGGCCCCGGGGTATCGCGCTCGCTGCGCGCTCTACAGTCTGCCAGCCCTCGCGGGCCGAGCCCGCGCTCACGGTCTGCGGCGGGGGCTCAGGTTACGAGCAGGCGAAGGCCAAGCTCGGCCGCGTCGAGAGCGACGAGGTCACGGTTGCGTTCGGCCCACCGGCCGGATGCGAGGTCATCACGGAGGCTGCGCACTGCCCGCTGCTCGGGCTCCGGCCCGACCCTGGCCCACACCGATACCCCGCGACGTACATGATCGTCGAGGTATGCCTCGGGCCGCCGCCAGTGGGCCTCGAAGAAGCCGTCAGCGCAGTCCCACGGAATGAGCACGGGCTCCATGCGGGCTCCGATCGCGCGGGCCATCTCAGTCAGCGACGGCTGGCCGACTAGGAGGTCAGCGACCTCAGGCAGGTAGTCGCGAGTAAGCCAGAACCGGCGAAGCCATCCGGCGTCACTGGTGTCGTGCGTGAACACCACCACGCGGCGAGCCACGCGCCGCATCTCGCGCAGCCCCGCGATCGGGTCCTGCCAGTGATGAACGGTGGCAACAGCCATCGCGGCGTCGAAGGAATGGTCCTCGAACGGCAGGCTCTCCGCAACGGCAGCCACGCACGGCGCTGCGCCTGCGGGGCGCTGCGCCCGCATGACCGCCGACGGTTCCACCGCGGTGACGTCACGGCCGGGGGGCTCGTAGGAGCCGGTTCCCGCGCCGACATTCAGCACGGTCCGCGCGTCGCCGAGCGCTGCCCAGGTCTGCGCGGCGATCCGCGGCTCGGTGCGCCGCGTCGCGGTGTAAGTGGCTCCGAT
>JAWWPV010001245.1:0-14002 GCA_033854775.1 Trebonia sp. | reverse complement strand
GGCGGGCACGGCTGCTGCCCGCCTCCGTGCTCGGCCCCGCGCTTGGCGCCATCGCATCAGCGGCCGACCTGTACCGGAGCTCCCGCGAGCTAAAGCGCGCACCGTAGCGCGCGTCCTGCGGTAGCGTCCCCCCTCTTGCCGCCTGCGCCAGCGCTCGTCAAGCCGCTCGCCGAAGGTGCCGCGCGCCGGGCTCCCGCGACGCGAGCGACGGGACCGGCGCTTGCCCGCTGCCCCTCCCTGCGCGGCGGCCAGCGCGACGGTGGACATCTGGCGCCAGCTATTCAGCGCCCAGATGCCGCACAGCAGCAGGACGACGAACCCGGCGACGGCCAGCGGGATCAGGCCGCGGACGACGATGCCAGCGACGATCATGGCCGCGCCAAGAGCCAGCCCAACCAGCGCCTCAGCCACCCGATGCCGGTAATGCACGCGGGGATCGCTGGAGCGAACTAGCCGCGCTAGCCTCCGATCCTCCCTGTAGAGCGCTTGCTCGATCTGCTCGAGCTGGCGCTGCTCATGCTCAGAGAGCGGCACGACGCCTCCCATGGAACCGGGGGGTGGGGTGACTTTCACCTCACGTTAGATACTTGGTTCATTTCCCAGATTACGCGGCAGATCACTCAGGTTGGAAGGGGCCTCAGGGTTGGCTGTCTTGAGAAGCCTGCTGAGCAGGGCCTTGGGAAGTTCCAAAGAGTGCGGCCGGCCGCACCGCGTCGGTACCGAACCGCCTGGCGATCCGGTCCACGGCCTGCTCCGCTTCCCGCCAGCCCGCCGGGCGCTCGCCGAACGCCAGCTGCCTGGCGGCGCCCGTGGCCGGGCGCAGCCCGGTGGCGCGGACGCCGACGAGCCGCAGCCGTGCCCTGTCACCGAGCCCTGAGCCCTCATAGAGGGCGCACGCGGCCGCGTAGATCTCCTTGGCCACGTCGGTCGGCTCACCGAGGGTTCTCGACCGCGTGATGGTCTTGAAGCTGGCGAGCCTGAGCTTCACGGTCACCGTCCGCGCGACGCACCCGGCGGCGCGCAGCGCCTGCGCGGTCCTGCCGGACAGCCGCAGTAGCTCCTTCTTGATGACTTCCTGGTCGTCGACGTCCGCGGGGAATGTCTCTTCGGCGCCGACGCTCTTCTCCTCCCGCCTCGGGGTGACAGGCCGCTCGTCCCTGCCCCAGGCGAGGGCGTGCAGGTGCGCTCCCGCGACGCCGAGCTCGCGCCGCAGCGTGGCCTCCGGGACGTGCGCGATATCACCGACCGTCCGCAGGCCGAGCCGGGCCAGGACCTCCTCGGCCCGGTCTCCGACGCCCCACAGCGCGCTCACGGGGAGCGGGTGCAGGAAGTCGAGCAGCCCATCCGCCGCAACCACCAGGAGCCCGTCCGGCTTGCAGCGCGCCGAGGCGATCTTGGCGACGAACTTGACCGGCGCCACCCCGACCGAGCAGGTGATGGACTGCTGCTCGCGGACCTGCCGCCTGATCAGCTCCGCGATGGCCCTTGGCGAGCCCAGCCTGCGCTGCGCGCCGGACACGTCGAGGAAGGCCTCGTCGAGTGAGAGTGGTTCCACTTCCGGGGTGACGGCGCGGAAGACGGCCATGACCTCCCTGGACACCTCGCCGTACAGCCGATGCCGTGGCGGGAGGAAGACCGCCTGCGGGCACAGCCGCCGCGCCCGGCCGACGGGCATGGCGCTCCTGACGCCGAAGGCCCGCGCCTCGTAGGTCGCCGACAGGACCACGCCGCGCGCGCCGAGGCCGCCGACCACGACCGGCCTGCCCCGCAGGCCGGGCTGGTCACGGAGCTCCACGCTCGCGTAGAAGGCGTCCATGTCCGCGTGCAGGATGTGACAGCCAGTGTCGTCGGGTAGCGCAGCGTCAGGCAACGGGACGACTGCCGAGGACGTGAAGCCGGGTGGCGATGTCCCGCAGCGGCGGGCAGGTGGCCGCGGCGTCCTCAAGCTCCCGCAGCGCCTCGACGGTCGCGAGGTCCGCTCCCGCACCGGGCAGCAGGCTGGAGAAGATCCGGATGCCGTGCGCGTCGCCGACCCGCAGTCCGGCGCCTTCGATCAGCGCGGTCAACTCTGGCAAGGTGAACCGTCGCGCCGCCGGTGGCGCCTGGCCTGCGCTTGACGACACGGGGCCAGACGTCGCGCTGGATGGCAGCAGGGCCAGCGCCTCGGCGTACTTCCCTGCGAGCGCCCGCTGTAGCACCGCCGCGACGGCGTTAGCGGCCAGCACGCTGACCGTGCCGCCCGGCCGCAGCACGCGGGCGATCGCCGCGAGCGCGGCGTCCGGCGAGTCCACGTACTCCAGCACGTTGTGGCAGATCACCAGGTCCGCCCCATTCTCATCGGCACTGGCCCCACCGGTACCTGGCTCGCCGACCAGCGCCGGCAGGTCGCCGGCCTCCCCCTGGACCTCGGTGAGCGTGACGCCCGACTCGGCGGCCCGCCAGCGCGCGGCGGCGAGGGCATCGGGGCTCGGGTCCACCACGGTCACCCGGTGACCGCGGCTGGCGATCCTGACCGCGAACCCGGCGGTGCCGGCGCCCACGTCAACGATGTCCAGGGCGGTCCTGCCCGACTGCGCGACCCGGGCCGCGATGACGTCCGCCAGGACGTCCCAGACCAGCGACGATCGCGACCCGTCGCGCTTACGTCCAGTGTCCATGAGCCCAGTGTCCTGCCTGCGCGTGCCGGGCGCGGCTCTCGCGGGAACCTCTGCGGTCACTCTTAACCACTCCCTTGTGAACCTTGTTCTTTTTGACGGTGTCAACCTGGAGGAACCTTGGAGGACAAAAAGAACGAGGTTCAAGCTTGACGGCGCAGTCTCACTGTAGTGGTGGCGGCCAGGCCAGGGCCAAGCCGCGCTCGCGCCAGGAAGCAAGCCCTGGCTACCTTACGTATTTGTTACGTTACCAATTGTTGATAAAGTGGGTGAACCCGGGACCTCCAGGTTCCGTTCTTATGATCGTGGAGACCTCATCGGGCGGATTCGCCAAGCGGGCGAAAGCGACACACCGCCGTAAGCAAATGACGCCACGTGAAGCATCCAGGACACGTATGCTCAACCGCATGCCAGCAGCCACCGAACACCTCGAGCTCCCCCACCCGCGGCGCCTGCTGTGGACGTCGGCGTGGAGCATGGCGGAGTCTGTCGGGTTGCCGTTCGGGACGTACGTCGTGGTCACCGACGTGGTCAGCCCCGACGCCGGGCTGCTCGCGGGGACGGCGGTCGTCTGGCTGCTGATCGCGGCGCGCTTGATCGTGACCGGGTCGGTCACCAAGCTGCTGACGATCTCCGCGCTGGTGCTCACCGTGCAGACCGCGGTCGCGGTAAGCACCGGCTTCCTTTGGATGTTCCAGCTCCAGTTTCCCCTCGGGAACCTCGCGATGTGCGTTATGTTCGCGCGCACCGCGCCGACCGGCAAGCCGCTGGTCGCGCAGCTCGCCGCGGAAATGGTGGCGATGAAGCAGCCGCACCCTGGGCTGCACCGCTTCTTCCAGGGCGCGACCTGGCTCTGGGCGGGGCTGTTCCTGGTGCTCACGCTTGGCCTCGCCGTGATGATGGTCACCGAGCCGTTCAGGCTCTTCATGCTGCTGTCGACGCTGGTAACCATCGCGCTGACGGTGGTCGGCGCGGGCATCTGCGCCCTGTGGTTCTTCGCCGTCATCCGGCGCCTCGGCCTGCGCCTGCGCTTCAGCGCCGCCTAGCTCGCCCGCGCCCGCCAAACGCCCGTAAGGGCGAGGACCAGGGCATGAGGGCGCTGCCGCGAGTGGGCGCCCGGCGAACGGGCGAGCCGCCCGACATTTCCGAAATGTCGGGCGGCTTACGTACTTCGCGAACGCGGGCGGCCGTGCTACTGGCGCGGACGCGGCTCGCCGGTCTGGGCCGGCTGCTCGTCCTCGTCCGCGTACGGGTCCGCGTCGTCATCGTCGTCCTCCTCGTCCTCAGCGCCGGCGAAGGCAGACGTCTCGGGGTCGAGGGAGAGGGTGGGCTTCTCGGCCTTGATGCGCGCCAGGACGCCGTTCACGAACGGCGCCGAGTTGTCCGTCGACAGGTCCTGGGCCAGGGTGACCGCCTCGCTGATCGCCACTCCGTCAGGCACGTCGCCGGCCCACAGAAGCTCGTAGACGCCGATCCGCAGGATGTTCCTGTCGACGGCGGGCAGCCGCTCCAGCGTCCAGTCGACCAGGTTCCAGGAGATCAGCTCGTCGATGCGCTCGCGGTTTGTCGCCACACCGCGGACGAGCCCGGCCGCGTACGGCTGAACCGGCACGTCGCCGAGCGACTGGCGCTCGCTCAGCAGCTCAAGCGTGGGCAGGCCGCGCAGTTCGGACTCGAAGAGGATGTCGAGGGCCCGCTTGCGTGCCTTGCTACGCGCGGCCATGTGATCCTGCCTTGCTACGCGCGGCCATGTGATCCTCTCCAGGAACGCCCGCGCTTGCGGCGTTGGGCATTACGCGCGGCCGAGGTAAGCGCCGGAGCGGGTGTCGACTTTGACCTTCTCGCCGGTGGTGATGAACAGCGGGACCTGGATCGTCGCGCCGGTCTGCAGCGTCGCGGGCTTGGTGCCGCCGGTCGAGCGGTCGCCCTGAAGGCCAGGGTCGGTCTGCGCGATGACCAGCTCGACGGCGGCCGGCATGTCCACGTAGAGCGGGTTGCCGTCGTTGAACGCGATCGTCACCGTCTGCTCCTCGAGCAGGTAGTCCGCCGCGCCGCCGACCACGGCCGCCGGGATGTGCGGCTGGTCGTAGTCGCTCAGGTCCATGAAGACGAAGTCC
This sequence comes from Trebonia sp., assembly GCA_033854775.1. GTDB lineage: Bacteria > Actinomycetota > Actinomycetes > Streptosporangiales > Streptosporangiaceae > Trebonia. The sequence continues at coordinate 9,231 of JAWWPV010001245.1, read as the reverse complement.
TCGCCCTCACGGTAGAGGTACTGCATGTCGCGCTTGTCGACGTTGGCGATGTCCACCTTGATGCCGGCGTTGAACGTCTTGTCGACGACCTTGCCAGACATCACGTTCTTCAGCTTGGTGCGCACGAAGGCCGGACCCTTCCCCGGCTTGACGTGCTGGAATTCCACGACATTCCACAGCTGCCCCTCAAGGTTCAGCGTCATGCCGTTCTTCAGGTCATTGGTGCTTGCCACGCGTCGTCTCCAATTACAGGACCAGCAGGTCCCGGGTGGTCGAAGTCAGGAATCGGGCTCGGTCGCCCGCCGTCACGACCAGTACGTCCTCGATCCGGACGCCGCCCATTCCGGGCAGGTAAACACCAGGCTCGACGGTGACAGGAACCCGGTCCGTCAGTTTACCCGTTCTCCCGTACCCCAGCATCGGCGCCTCGTGGATCTCCAGGCCGACGCCGTGCCCGAGGCCGTGCTGGAAGTGCGCGGCGTGCCCCGCCGCCTCGATCACGTCGCGGGCCGCCGCGTCGACCGCGCCCGCCTCCACGCCGTCTTCAAGCACCGCGACGCCGGCTTCCTGGGCGAGCGCGACCAGGTCGTAGATCTCCCGCTGCCAGTCGGCGACGGAGCCGATCGCCACCGTCCTCGTCATGTCCGCGTGGTAGCCGTCGCGGCGCGCACCGAAGTCCATCGTCACCAGGTCACCGCGCGCGAGCTCCCTGCCCGTCGGCGCGTGGTGCGGGATGGCGCCGTTCGGCCCTGACGCGACGATGGTCTCGAACGCGGGACGTTCGGCGCCGAGGAGTGCCATGGTGTGGTCGAGCAGAGTCGCCAGCATCCGTTCGGACATTCCCTGGCGGATCTGCGGCAGGACCTCAGCCAGTGCCGCGTCGCTCAGCCGGCAGGCGACCTCGATTTTCTCCAGTTCCTCGGCGTCTTTGACCAGGCGGAGAGATTCAATCTTTCTTCCGAACGGGAGCGTGGCTACGCCCTCCGCCTTCGCCGTTAGCTCGCCGTGCCGTTCGACGGTCATCTCGTGCGCCTCGAAGGCGAGGCGCCGGATGCCGCGGCGGGACGCCTCCGTCGCCAGCTTCGCCTCGATGAACCTTTCTTCGAGCAGGTCGAGGTCGGGGGCGTCGCGGCGCGCCGCGCCCGCGTAGCGGGAGTCGGTGGCCAGGAGCGCGCCGTCGCCTTCCGCGGGGAGCAGCAGGGCGGCGTTGGAGCTGGCCAGGCCGGTGAGGTACCGGACGTTCTGCCTGGCGGTGACGAGGGCGGCGTCCGCCCCTGCCTCGCGGATGAGCTCCTGGGCACGGCGGCGGCGGGCCGCGTGGATTTCCGGCATGCCCCGACTTTAGCCCCGGGGGATGAGGTCATCGAGGTATACGTTGTTCCGCTAAGCCAAGGGAGCTCGCCTCCGGGCGCCAGAAGCCCCTTCGGCTCGCGGCCGGTTATCCGCGCGCACGGCGGTGGTTGCGCCAGGCCCGTTCCGGTGGCTTACCCGGTGTCCGATTTTACGACCCCGGCATTTATTAACGGTTTTTTACGCATGTGCGGGGGGACGATCGCGCCCGTCAGCCGGTGTCGCGTGCCTACACTGGTGCGAATTTACGTGGGGGATATAGCCGGGAGGTGGAGCGTGATAGACCTTACGGCAGATGATCCCCCTATGGCCGAGATTGATACCTCGCGGCCGCATCCGGCGCGGATGTACGACTACTACATCGGTGGCAAGAACCACTTCGCCGCCGACCGTGCGCTCGCCGACGCCGCGCTCGCGCACTGGCCATCGGGGCGGATCGGGCTGCGAGAGAACCGGCGGTTCCTCGGCCGGGCCGTCAGGTACCTGGCCGAGGAGGCTGGCGTCAGGCAGTTCCTCGACATCGGCGCCGGGCTGCCGACCACGGCGAACGTCCACGAGATCGCGCAGGCGGCTGACCCGTGCAGCCGGGTGGTCTACGTCGACAACGACCCGATGGTGCTCGCGCACGCCCGGGCGCTGCTCGCCTCCGCGCCTGAGGGGCGCACCGCGTGCATCCAGGCCGACCTGAGGTCGCCGCTCGACATCCTGTCCTCCCCCGTGGTGCGGTCGGTGATCGACTTCGGCCAGCCGGTCGCGCTGATGCTGATCGCGGTGCTGCACTTCCTGCACGACGAGGACGAGCCGGAAGCGGTGATGAAGACCCTGCTCGACGCCCTGCCGTCCGGGTCGTACCTGGCCGCGTCGCACCTGACGTCCGAGCATGACCCGGAGGGGCTCGGCGCCGGGCAGCGCATCTACCGGGAGGGCGGGATACAGATGCAGACACGGGACGCGGACGAGTTCGCGTCGCTCGCGTTCTCCGGCCTTGAGCTCGTGCCGCCCGGGGTGGTCCTCGTCTCGGAATGGCGGCCGGACTCCAATGCGCCGCGACCGACCCCGGCCGAGGTGTCCTGCTACGGCGGGGTCGCCCGCAAGCCTTAATGGCCGCCCTGACCGCGGCTTGCGCTGCGCGCCTCTTGCTGTTATCCGGCCGTCCTCGCAGCCGCTTACCGGATGGTTGCGGCAGCGGTCCGGCTATAGGCGGCCCGCTGCCACAACCATCCGGGCCTAGGTCGCGGCCGCGGGGCCGGCCGGATCGACGGGAGCGCGCGCAGGCCCCGAGGCATTCACCGCCCGGCGGGAAACAGTTGGGGGACAGGCGGAGCACGAACTCGTTCGGGATGACCGGTTTTGAATTCTTCTTGCTGTTATCAGGCCAGGGCGCGGATGGTCTCGATGTCGCTGACGCGGCGCTCGTGGGTCGGGGACAGCGCGGTGAGGTTGAGCGTGGTGACGCCCGCCTCCCGGAAGGCCGCCAGGCGCTCCTTGACGTAGCCGTGCGGGCCGATGAGCGAGGTCTTCTCGACCAGTTCGGCGGGGACAAGCGCGGCGGCCTCGTCCTTGCGGCCGGACAGGTAGGCGTCCTGGATCCGGTTCGCCTCGCCGGCGTAGCCGAAGCGGCAGGCCAGGTCGTAGTAGAAGTTCCTGCCGCGCGCGCCCATGCCGCCGATGTAAAGCGCGAAGAAGGGACGGGTGACATCGCGCAGGTGCGTGACATCGTCACCGATGGCGACGGGGGCCTCGGCGATCACGTCGAGCGGCGGCAACTGCGGGTCGCGCTTGGCCTTGCCCTCCGCGAGCGGCGCGTCCCAGGTGAGGCCCGCCTTCTCCGGGAAGTAGAAGATGGGCTGCCAGCCTTCGGCGAGCTCGGCGGCGAGGGCGACGTTCTTCGGGCCGAGCGCGGCGACCACGATCGGGATGCTCATCCGGACCGGGTGGTTGATCAGCTTGAGCGGCTTGCCGAGGCCGGTGCCGCCGTCGAGCGGGAGCGTGTAGTGCCGCCCGTGGTAGTCGAGGCGCTCGCGCCGCCAGACCATCCGGCAGATCTCGATCAGCTCCCTGGTGCGGCCCACCGGGGCGTCGTAGGGCACGCCGTGCCAGCCCTCGATCACCTGCGGGCCGCTGGCGCCGAGGCCGAGGGTGAACCTGCCGCCGGAGACGAAGTCGAGCCCGGCCGCGGTCATCGCGGTCAGCGCGGGGGTCCTTGAGTAGATGGGGAGGATGCCCGAGGCGATCTCCACGGTGGTCGTCCGCGCCGCGATGAAGCCGAGCTGGCTGACCGCGTCGAAGCTGTACGCCTCGGGGACGAAGACGATCTCCAGGCCTGCTTTTTCGAAATCGCTCAGCTCGCTGACGGTCTCAGTGAACCCGCCCGAGTAGTTGAGCATCATCCCGACGCGCATGTGCTGGCCTCCTCGCCGATCGCCGCCGATCGCTGCCGATCGCTGGCGCGACCGGGTGCCAATTTAACCCGGACGTCGCGCGATGGCTATCCCCGGGGCGTACCCAGGACATCATGACTAGGTACCTTTATGCTGTGGTCTAGACCATTTCGGGCAACCCACTGGCCTGACAAGGAAACGGCAAGCTTGTGCATATGGTGAGTACCGCAGATCCGCTGTCCGTCACGCCTGCCGACCTTCGCGTCCGGCGCCTCGGCGAGCCGGCGATCCTGTCGCCGATGGCCGGGCTGGTGCAGGGGCGGGTGAGCTCACCGCACTACGTGCACGAGTCGGACCGCGTGCTCCTCGATGACACGCTCGAACGGGCGGAAGCGCGGTTGTGCGGCGTCGCGGACCTGCCCTCGCTGGAAGCGGGCGGGCCGCGCGAGTACATCTACTTCGACCCGTCCCGCACGCGGGCCGGGATCGTGACGTGCGGCGGCCTGTGCCCCGGGCTGAACAACGTGATCCGCGGCCTGGTCCTCGAGCTTGCCGACAACTACGGCGTCAGCGACGTGGTCGGGTTCCGCGACGGCTTCCGGGGCCTGGCCAGCCCGGATGTCACGCCGGTGCGCCTGTCCCGCGAAGTGGTCGCGGACATCCACAACAGGGGCGGGACCATCCTCGGCACCTCACGGGGCGACCAGGATCCGGCGCAGATGGTGGAGACGCTGGTCAGGCTGGGGATCTCGGTCCTGTTCGTGATCGGGGGTGACGGCTCGCTGCGCGGGGCGGCGAAGATCGCCTCGTCGGCGGAGCGGCTGGGGGTTGAGCTGTCCGTCATCGGGATGCCGAAGACGATCGACAACGACATCCCGTACCTCGACCAGAGCTTCGGCTTCCAGACCGCGTTCACCCGGGCCACCGACTCGATCAAGTCCGCGCATACCGAGGCAAGCTCGACGCCGCACGGTGTCGGACTGGTCAAGCTGATGGGCAGGCATTCCGGGTTCATCGCCTGCTACGCGGCGCTCGCCAGTCATGACGTGGACTTCGTGCTGATCCCCGAGGTGCCGTTCCTGCTTGATCCGTTCCTGCGGCTGCTAAGGGACCGGGTGCGGCAGCGGGGGCATGCGGTCGTCGTGGTGGCCGAGGGGGCCGGTCAGGACCTGTTCGAGTACGACGGCGCGGTCGACGCGTCGGGTAACGCCCGGCTCGCCGACATCGGCGGGCTGCTGCGGCAGCGGATCACCGGGGACTTCGCCGCGGCCGGCGAAGAGCTCAGCCTGCGGTACGTGGACCCCGGGTACGCGATCCGCAGCGTGGCCGCCAACGGGTGGGACGCGGTGTACTGCCTGCGGCTGGCGCAGGCCGCGGTGCACGCCGCGATGGCGGGGCGGACGGCGATGGTCGTCGGGCGCTGGCACGGGCGGTTCGTGCACATCCCGATTCCCGTGGCGACCGGCAGCCGCAACCAGGTCGACCCGAACGGTGACCTGTGGATGTCGGTCCTTGAGGCGACGGGGCAGCCGGGGCACCCCCGCTGAGCGCGAGCCGAAGGGCGCCTTCGGGCGCCCCGTGGCGAGGGTGCGCCTTCGGGCGCCCGGTGGCGAGCGCGGGAACTACCCCGGTCAGCCGGCGGCGTCCAGGCGGGTGAGGATGTCGAGGGCGATTTCTTCCGGGCAGCGGTCGCCGGCGTCGACGGTCAGGGTCGCCGCCTGCGCGTAGAGCGGGTCACGGTCCTGGTGGCGCTGGGCGACGTCCGGGCGGGCGAGCATCGGGCGGCCCCGGTCACCGCCGACGCGGCTCATCGCCTGCGCGTAGCTGACTCTCAGGTAGACGACCGGGACGGTGGCGGCGGCAAGGCGGGCGCGAGTGCCCTCGTGGGTGACCGCGCCGCCGCCGAGGGCAAGCACCGTGTTTTCGCCGTTCAGCAGGCCGGCGATGACCTCATGCTCCAGCTGGCGGAAGGCGGGCTCGCCGTCATCGGCGAAGATCTGGGGGATCGGCTTGCCCGCCAGGGCCTCGATGACGTGGTCGCTGTCGGTGAAAGGGACGCCGAGCTTCGCGGCGAGCCTGCGGCCGACTGTGGTCTTGCCCGCGCCCATGAAGCCGACCACGACGATCACGGCGCGCCCAGCTCGGCGGCGATGGCCCGCAGGGCCAGGGCGTAGGACTGGAAGCCGAAGCCCGCGATGATCCCGGTCGCGGCGCCGGTGATCACCGACTGGTGGCGGAAGCCCTCGCGGGCCGCGAGGTTGGAGATGTGCACCTCGACGAGGGGCGCGGTCCGCATCTTCACCGCGTCCATGAGGGCATAGGAGTAGTGGGTGAGCGCGGCGGCGTTGAGTACTACAGGCGTGGCGTTGTCGCAGGCCTCGTGGATCCAGGTGACGAGCTCGCCCTCGTACTCGGTCTGCCTGACCTCCACGTCGAGGCCGAGTTCCTGGCCGGCCCGCTTGCACATGTCCGACAAATCAGCATAGGTCGCGGTTCCGTACACGGACGGCTCGCGCTTGCCGAGGCGGCCGAGGTTCGGCCCGTTGAGCACGAGCACCCGCCGGGCCCGTGCGTCAGGGCCGGTCATGCCGTCACCGCCTGGTACGCGCGCGTGAGGAGGTCCTCGGGCGGGCTGTCGCAGATCACCGGGTTGCCGACGCCGTCAAGGACGACCATCCGCAGGCGGGCGCCGCGGGCCTTCTTGTCCAGCGACATGGCCGCGCGCAGCGCTGGCCAGGCGTCGCCGCGGTACGTCACGGGCAGGCCGACCGCGGTGAGCAACTCCTTGTGCAGCGCCACGTCCGGCTCGGTCAGCTGGCCGGAGAGCCTGGCCACCTCGGCGGCGAACACCATGCCGATCGCGACCGCGTCGCCGTGCCTGAAGGAGTACCGCTCCAGCTTCTCGATGGCGTGGCCGAGCGTGTGCCCGTAGTTGAGCATCTCCCGCTGCCCGGACTCGCGCAGGTCGGCCGCGACCACGCGCGCCTTGACCGCGATTGACCGCGAGACCAGCTCGAAGGTGTGCGCGCCGCCCGGCCGGGCCGCGCCTTGCGGGTCCGAGCTGACCAGGCGGAGTATCTCGCCGTCCGCGATGAACCCGGTCTTGATGACCTCGGCGAGGCCGGCCACGTAATCGCCGCGGTCGAGGGTTTCCAGCGTCGCCAGGTCGGCGAGCACCCCGGCGGGCGGGTGGAACGCGCCGACCAGGTTCTTGCCCGCCGGGATGTCGATCGCGGTCTTGCCGCCGACCGCCGCGTCGACCATGCCGAGCAGCGTCGTCGGCAGATGGACGACGGGCACGCCGCGCAGCCAGGTCGCGGCCGCGAACCCGGCGAGGTCGGTCGCCGCTCCCCCGCCGATGCCGACCACGCAGTCGGTCCTGGTCACCTTGGCATCCGCCAGCCAGGACCACAGCCGCGCGAGTACCGCGACGTCCTTCGCCGCCTCGCCGGCCGGCACGCCGGTCACCGCCACCCGGTACCCGGCGTCTTCGAGGGCACGGCAGGCCGACTTGGCCAGCGCCGCCAGCCGCTCGTCGTGAATGACGGCCACCGTCTCCGCCCGCTTGCCGACCAGCTCCGGCAGGGCGCTCAGCACCCCGGTGCCGACGACCACCTCATACGGCTGCTCACCGCCGACCGGGATCCGCGCCACGGTGTCGTCCCTGGTACTCATGCGCGCAGCCGCTTGGCCAGGTCGGCGGCCACCTCCTCGGGGGCCAGGTCGTCGGTTGCCACGGTGAGCGTCGCGAGCTCGGCGTAGACCGGGCGGCGCTCTTCGAGCATGGCGCGGAGCTGCCCGCGCGGGTTGCCTGGGATCACGACACGGGGCCGGTCCAGGCCGGCGCGCTTGGCGACGGTCGCGAACTCGGCCTCCAGGTAGACGATCACCTGGCCGGCGAGCATCCGGCGCACGTCCGGGTCGAGCACGGCGCCGCTGCCGAGCGCGAGGACGCCGCCGTCTGCCTTGACCACGTCCAGGCCGTTCGCGACGGCACCCCGCTCGAGCTCGCGGAAGACCAGCTCGCCGTCATCCACGAAGATGTCGCCGACCGGCTTGCGCGCCGCCCTGGCCACGAGCGTGTCGGTATCGGCGAACGGCACGCCGAGTGCCTTGGCGAGTAGTTCACCGACGGACGACTTGCCCGCCGTCGGGGCACCGATGAGCACGACCGGCTGCCCGGGGCCGACGCCGGTTGCCGCTGGCTCATTTCCCATGGATGTCAAGAGATCACCAGGCTCTTCAGGTAACCTTCCGCGTTCCTGCGCAGTTCTTCCACCGAATCCCCGCCGAACTTCTCCGTGGCCGCCTCCGCGAGCACCAGCGCGACCATCGCCTCGGCGACCACGCCGGCGGCCGGCACGGCGGTGACGTCGCTGCGCTGGTTGATCGCCCTGGCCGACTCGCCCGTCGCCACGTCGATCGTCTCAAGCGCGCGGGGCACGGTCGAGATCGGCTTCATCGCGGCCCGTACGCGGAGCACCTCACCGGTGGACATGCCGCCCTCGATGCCGCCGGCCCGGTTGGTGCGCCGTCTTACGCCATCAGGGCCAAGGTAGATCTCGTCGTGCGCGCCAGAACCGCGCCGGCCGGCCGTGGTGACCCCGTCGCCAACCTCGAAGGCCTTGAACGCCTGGACCGAAATGAGCGCCGCGGCGAGCCGCGCGTCGAGCTTCCTGTCCCACTGGGTGAAGCTGCCAAGGCCCGGCGGCAGGTCGTAGACGACGACCTCGACGATGCCGCCGAGGGTGTCGCCGTCCTTGCGGGCCGCGTCGACTTCCGCGACCATGCGCTCTCCGGTCGCCGGGTCCGCGCAGCGCACCGGGTCCGCGTCGATCCGCGTCAGGTCCTGCGGCGTCGGCAGGGGCGTGCCGTCGGGCACCGTCACCGAGCCGAGCGCCACCACGTGCGAGACGATCTCGACGCCGAGGGCCTGCCTGAGCAGCCTCCGCGCGACCTCGCCGAGCGCGACCCGCGCGGCGGTCTCGCGCGCGCTGGCCCGTTCGAGGACGGGCCGGGCGTCGGTGTGCCCGAACTTCTGCATGCCCGCCAGGTCGGCGTGACCGGGCCGTGGCCGGGTCAGCGGGGCGTTGCGCGCCTGCGCGTCAAGCTCTTCCTTCGCGACCGGGTCGGGCGACATGACCGTCTCCCACTTGGGCCACTCGGTGTTGCCGACCCGGATGGCGACCGGCCCGCCAAGCGTGACGCCGTGCCGCACCCCGCCGGTGAGCTCGACCTCGTCCTGCTCGAACTTCATCCGCGCGCCGCGCCCGTAGCCCGCCCGCCTTCGCGCGAGCGCGGCCGCCACGTCCTCGCTGGTAACCCGCACTCCCGCCGGCACTCCATCACAAATCGCCGCAAGTGCCTTCCCGTGCGACTCGCCCGCCGTCAGCCACCGAAACATGCTGTTCACCCTACAGTCAGCGCCGGCTCAGGTCCGCCGCAGGCCGCGGACCGGCGCCGGTTACGGAGATCATTCCGAACGGGTGCGTGGCTTCGC
>JAWWPV010001244.1:0-5640 GCA_033854775.1 Trebonia sp. | reverse complement strand
GCGCATCCTCAGTAAATCCTGGCGTGTGGAACGCCCGGTCCAGGGCCTTGGCCAGGCTCTGGGTCGGGGCACGCTGGTAGGTCTCCACCATCGCTATCAGCGACTCCGAGTACTGCGCCTGGGCGGCCAGTTCCGCCCGGGACCAGCCGTGCTCCGCGCGCATGGCGCGCATCTCGTCGACGAACAGGCTCAGTCTTTCCCGGTCACGCTCGCTTAGCGCCAATGTCATCACAACCCTTTCACAAGTAACGTCGGCGGCTGCACACCTCACGTCCGACATTGCCACAACCGAGCGTTTCCCATTACATACGCTACGCCACCTGTCGCATTGTTGTATTCACATTCTCGGCCCGGCTTCCCTCCCGTGACCCGGCCGGGGATGACCCCGGAGATATTCACGATGGGACAGATGCCATGCCGCAATCACAGTGCACGGAAGAGGCCGATTTCCGCCAGCTCGCCGATCCCGATTTCCTGGCCGAGCGCAAGCGCGTCCGCGACGCCCTAGAAAGCGCGCCGGAGCAGTCGCCGGGACGGGACGGGCTCGCCGCCCGCTATGACGCGCTCACCGCCGAGTTCGACCGGCGGGCGTCGCGAGCGTGGGCGGCCGCGTCATGACTGCGACGACCCCCGCGACACCCGGGACTCCCGCGATCCTCGTGGTCACCGCCACCACTGAGGCTCCCTCGATGGACCAGCGACTGCGGGCCGTCGATACACTGCTCGCCGACCCCGAGGCCATCCCCGACCCGCTTGAGGTGGAGCTTTACGCCTACCGGGAGCAGATCACCGGGGAGACGGTTGGCTGAGGGGCGGCGCGAGCCCGCCCAGAAAAACACGAGGCAGACCCCCGGCAGGCCGTCCTAGCGGGGGTCTGCTCACGTCCGCCCACTTCCTGTGCCTCGGCGTCTCGCCCGTCTGCGGTCGCGCCACCATGCCAGCCTGTCGGGTGAGTCCTGCGGAAACACGGTCCGCAGGCACACGGTCAGCAGGAAGAAGGCGGCCAGCGCGAACCCGGCCCACCACGGGCCGTCGATCGCGTGGCAGCCCGCCTGGCCACCGACAATGGCCGCACCCAGAGCGCAATCCCGTGCTGCCGCCATGCGGTCAGCTCCCTTCCTCGCCGGTTCCGCCGAGTCCGCACGAATATTAGTCGACCACGCTCGACTCATTGGCTGAAGATTTCAGATCACCAAATACGATGGTTGATTAACCGGGTTATCCATCATATTTGATGGTCGCGAACGATCTTCATTAGAAGTGCCGCTGACGCCTGCCATAAGACGCAGGCGATCCGCTACTCTGTGCGCCGAGGCGGAGTGTGCGGAGGAATGTGTTGGCGAAGGACGCGAATCGGCTCGAGGACTGGCCGGCCGTCGATCGGGCTATCAAAGACCGACTGGGCGAACTTGAGGTGCCACTCGCTCAACTCGCCCGAGAGTCCGCGGTGTCGGAAACGACGATCCGCTATATGGGCAAAGACGGAAGCGGCACGGAGTCTCCGCTGGTCGCGATAGCTGCGGCACTCGGCTGGCCACTCGATTACCTGAGGAACATTCTGCACGGAGAGCCGCAAAAGAATGCCCAGGACCCGGTGGAACCTCTGGAATCGAGCGAATCACTCGCGGAACCACATTTCCGGAATCTGCTGCGCACCGAGCTCGGTCCCGTGAAAAAAGACGTGGCCGTGCTGCGGGGCATTGTTGACAGAATGGACCAGAAAATCGACAGAATAATACGGGACCGGGATGACGGTTCCGGCGACCCAGCCTAATCCATACGGAGACCGGGCCGCCGGGCGAGAAGGGCAATAACTCGGTGGGAGAGTCAGCCTCCCCGTTCTGAATCCCTTTGCCCAATGATCTGATCTTGATCTTGGGCCTTAGCCACGGCGGGCGGCCTCTTCCTGGTCGGACTGCGTGGGCTGGGGCGGGACCTGCGCCGGGTCACGGTCGGTCGCGCGGAACGCGAGCTCGTTGCCTTCGCGGGCGACGGTCACGTGCTGGCCGGGCCGGAGGCGGCCGTCGAGCAGCATCGACGACAGCCGGTTGTCGACCTCCCGCTGGATCGTGCGGCGCAGCGGGCGGGCGCCGAACTCCGGCTGGAAGCCGCGCCGTGCGAGCCAGTCGATCGCTTCCGTCGTGAAGTCCACCGTGATGTCCTGCGCGTGCAGGCGGCGGGTGGTCTCTTCGAGAAGCAGGCTGGTGATCTGCCGCAGCTGTGCCTCGTCGAGTTGCCGGAAGACGATGATCTCGTCGATGCGGTTGAGGAACTCCGGCCGGAACGACTCGCGCAGCCGGGCCATGATGCGGTCGCGCAACTGGGTGTCCTCCGCGTCCGCCGCGGACGCCGCGGACCCGGAGCCGTCGAAGCCGAGCCTGCGCCTGCCGATCAGGTCGGAGCCGAGGTTGCTCGTCATGATCACGACGGTGTTCTTGAAGTCCACCGTCCGGCCCTGGCCGTCGGTCAGCCGGCCGTCGTCCAGGACTTGCAGCAGGATGTTGAAGACGTCCGGGTGCGCCTTCTCGATCTCGTCAAGGAGCAGCACGGCGTACGGGGTACGGCGCACCGCCTCGGTGAGCTGGCCCGCCTCCTCGTAGCCCACGTAGCCGGGCGGGGCACCGACCAGGCGGCTGACCGTGTGCCGTTCCTGGAACTCGCTCATGTCGATGCGGACCATCCGGCCCTCGCTGCCGAACAGGGCCTCCGCCAGGGCCCGGGCCAGCTCGGTCTTGCCGACGCCCGTCGGGCCGAGGAACAGGAAGCTGCCGATAGGGCGGTCCGGGTCGGCCAGGCCCGCGCGGGAGCGGCGCACCGCCTCCGCGACGGCCCCCACCGCGTCGTCCTGGCCGATGACCCGCTGGTGCAGGTGCCCCTCGAGCTGGAGCAGTCGTTCCCTTTCCTCCTGGGTGAGCTGGGTGACGGGGATGCCGGTCGCCCGGGAGACGACCTCCGCGATGTCGGCAGCGCCGACCTCGGGGATCGCCTTCTCCGCTTTTCCGCCTGCCTCGCCCGCGTCGCTGTCAGCGGGCTCGCTCAGCTCGGCGATCTGGTCGCGCAGCGCGGCGGCCCTGGCGTAATCCTCCATGGCCACCGCCTCGTCCTTCTCCCGCTGCAGGCGGTCAAGGCGCTGCTCGGCCTCGCGCTTGTCCCGCGCCGGGGTCGCGGTCCGCAGCCGGACCCGGGCGCCCGCCTGGTCGATGAGGTCGATCGCCTTGTCCGGCAGGAACCGGTCGCTGATGTAGCGGTCGGACAGCTCCGCCGCCGCGACCAGCGCCTCGTCGGTGTAGCGGACCTGGTGGTGCGCCTCGTAGCGGTCGCGCAGGCCCCGCAGGATCTCGATCGTGTCCGGCACCGACGGCTCGGGGACCATAATCGGCTGGAACCGCCGCTCGAGGGCGGCGTCCTTCTCGATGTCCTTGCGGTACTCGTCGATCGTGGTCGCGCCGATGATGTGCAGCTCGCCGCGGGCAAGGGCGGGCTTGAGCATGTTCGCCGCGTCCATCGACCCCTCGCCGGCGCCTGCCCCGACGACCGTATGCAGCTCGTCGATGAAGATGATCAGCTCTTCGCGGTGAGCGCGGATCTCGTCGATGACCTTCTTCAGCCGCTCTTCGAAGTCGCCGCGGTACCTGGTCCCGGCGACCATGCCGCCGAGGTCGATCTGGACGAGGCGCTTGTCGCGGAGCGTGTCGGGCACGTCCATGTCGATGATCCGCTGGGCGATGCCCTCGACGATCGCGGTCTTGCCGACACCAGGCTCGCCGATGAGCACCGGGTTGTTCTTCGTCCGCCGGGACAGCACCTCGACGGTCTGCTCGATCTCCTGCTCACGGCCGACCACCGGGTCGACCTGGCCCTCGCGGGCCATCGCCGTGAGGTCGGTGCCGAACTGGTCGATGGTCGGGGTGTCCGACGGCGGCTTCCTGCCCGCGCCCGCTCCCCGGCCGCCGCCGGCTACCGCCTCTTGCAGCGCCTCCGGGGTGACCCGGGCATCGCGGAGCACCTGGCTCGCGGCCGATTCCGGGTTGACGGCGAGCGCGAACAGCAGGTGCTCGGGGCCGATGTAGGTCGAGCCGAGCGCGCGGGAGATCTGCCGCGCGTCAAGCAGCGCGCGCTTGGCCGCCGGCGTGAGGCTGGGCGCCTCCTCGCGGGGCTCGCCGTGCTCGGCCTGAGACTCGACCTGCCTGGCGATGGCGTCCGGGTCCGCGCCCGCCGCGCTCAGCAGGCGGCGGACCGGGTCCTGCTTAGTGGTGGCCCACAGCAGGTGGTCGGTATCGAGGTCAGGGTCGCCCCACCGGGCCGCCTGCATGGCCGCGTCCCTGATCACCTCGCGCCCCTGCTCGGTCAGCAGCTGGCCGATGTCGATCCGCTGCGGCCGCTGCGGCACCGCGCCGCCGAAGAAACGCGCGAACATGTCGTCGAAGGGACTGGCGCCGAAGTCACCAGACCCGAATGGGTCATAGGCCACGATGAGCTCTCCTGACGAGCGGACGGGGACGTCAGGGCACTCACCCGGCGGGAAGTGCCCGGCAGACCTACCCTATCGGACCTCCTCCCGGCCCTCTCGTGACCCCCTCGTGACCTTGCGGACCGCCTGGTGCGCTCGCTCGGTAGGGTACTCAGCATGATGCGGCTGGTGCGCGATAACGGTCCGCGGCCGCTCGGCGCGCCGTGGCTGCTGCCGTTGCCCGGGCGGCCGCGGCGCGGGCGGGCGTTCCGTGTGCTTGTCCTCGGCGGCGCGCGCTCTGGGAAGTCGGTGACGGCGGAGCGGATGCTGGCGGGCCGTCCGCGGGTGGAGTACGTGGCCTGCGGCCTGCCGGCCGACGACACCGATCCCTCCTGGGCCGAGCGGGTGCGGCTGCACCGGGAGCGGCGGCCCGCGCACTGGGCGACGGAGGAGACGCTCGACCTGGAGAGCGTGCTCGCCGGCGCCGACCGGGCGCCGGTCCCGGTGCTCGCGGACTGCCTGTCGACCTGGCTGGCCGGGGTCATGGACGAGTGCGGCCTGTGGACGGGCACGGCCGGCGCGGACAAGGAGCTTGCCACGCGGGTGGACGGACTGCTCGACGCCTGGCGCTCGACGCGGCGAGTTGTGGTCGCGGTCAGCAACGAAGTGGGACTCGGCGTCGTGCCCGCGACCGCCTCCGGGGTCCGCTACCGCGACGAGCTCGGCAGGCTGAACGCACGCGTCGCCGCGGACTGCGAGCAGGTCTGGCTGTGCACCGCGGGCATCGCCAGACGGCTGCGGTAGGTCGCGGTGCGAGAACAGCAGCCGCCCGCCTGGCGGATGGCGATCAGCCTCTTCACGGCGATTCCCGCCGGCGTCAGCGGGACGCTCGACGATGACGTGGCGGCTCGCGCGATCCTCTGGCTGCCCGCGATAGGGCTGCTGCTCGGCGGGGTCGGGGGCGGCGTCATGCTGGCCGCCGGCCGCCTCAACGCCACCGGGCCCGGGCGGCTGCTCGGCGCGGCGCTCGCGGTCGCGGCGATCGCCGTCCTCACCGGCGGGCTGCACCTCGACGGGCTCGCCGATACCGCCGACGGGCTGGGCAGCCGCCGCCCCGCCGCCGACGCGCTTGAGATCATGCGCCGCTCCGACATCGGCCCCATGGGCGTCGGCGCGCTCGTCCTCGCGCT
>JAWWPV010001243.1:0-5677 GCA_033854775.1 Trebonia sp. | reverse complement strand
GCGGGAATTTCACCTTCCGGCTGCCGTCGGCTACGACCTTTGACATCAGCGCCGAATAGTTGGTGGCAATGTCGTCATCGATGAATTCAGCCATCATGGAAAAGCCCATGACCCGGTGGTAGAACTCCACCCACTCGTCCATGTCGCCGAGTTCCACGTTGCCGACGACGTGGTCGAGGGCGACGAACGCGGGCGTGCTCGCTTCGGCTAGCCGGCTCGTGCGGGCGACGTAGCCGGGCAGGTAGGGACCGTGGTAGCGCGAGCGGTCCACCAGCGTGTGCGTGGTGTCGCCGTAGGCCCTGAGGGTGGCGGTGCGGACGGTGCCGTGCTCGTCGGTCTCGTCGTGGGGCTCGGCGGCGATCTGCGCGCCGGCCGCGCGGGCGTGCGCGACGCACTTGTCCACGTCGGGCACTTCGAGCGCCACGTCGAGGACGCCGTCGCCGTGCCTGCGGTGGTGGTCGGCGACCGGGCTGTCGGGGCTGACCGCACCCTTGATGACGAAGCGGACGGCTCCGGCCCTGAGCACGTACGCGTGGTGGTCGCGGTTGCCTGTCGTCGGGCCCGCGTACGCCTCAAGCCGCATCCCGAACGCCAGCTGGAAGTACAGCGCCGCCTGCGTCGCGTTCCCCGAGGCCCAGACGACCGCGTCCCAGCCGGTGACGGGGAACGGGTCACGACTCATGTCGTGGGCGACCACGCCGGTCAGCGTGTCGGTGTCCGTTACGAGCTCGCTGACTGTCATCGGGCGCCTCCGTCGTTCTTCTTAAGCCTGATGCCATCAGAACGGGTTCGGCTTCCTCTAGTCAACCACTCCATCTTCTGCTAGTCGTGTTTGGCATTCTGACTCGCTAACTTGGCTATAAGCTAGTCAGATTGACTAGCTTATGCCGAAGGGGGCCAGCGTCGTGGCGGAACTGGACGCGCTCGACCTCGCGCTGGTGACCGCGCTGCGGGAGAACCCGCGCGCCGGGTTCCTCGAGTTGTCCCGTGTCACCCACGTGGCGCGGGCCACCGTGGAGTCCCGGCTGCGCCGCATGGAGCAGGCCGGGGTGATCACGGGGTACGGCCCAGACGTCGACGTGGCCGCCGCCGGGTTCACGGTGCTCGCGTTCGTCACGCT
Organism: Trebonia sp.; assembly: GCA_033854775.1. GTDB lineage: Bacteria > Actinomycetota > Actinomycetes > Streptosporangiales > Streptosporangiaceae > Trebonia. Next base: position 4,557 of record JAWWPV010001243.1, on the reverse strand, counting down.
GTCGATCGCCCAGGGAGCGCTTTCCGCGGTGCAGGCGGACCTGGCCGCGATCCCCGCGGTGCTCGAGGCCTACGCGATCACCGGGTCCGCGGACGTGGTCTGCAAGGTCGCGGCGACCTCGCACGCCGACCTCCAGCAGGTGCTGCTGCACATCGACTCGTCCCCATCTGTCGCACGCTCGACGTCGGCGATCGTCCTGTCCACGGTCATCTCACCGCGCGACCTGCCGCTCCTGCGGTCCGGCACGCCCGCGGCGGTCCCCCGCTCCCCCGCCTTCCGCTCCGGCCCTACCACCTGACCGGCAGCTATTGGCAGTCCGAGTCGAAACCACGCCAATCCTGCCAGCAACGCCCAAAGATCTTGGAAACTTCGCGCCGGATGTAAATAAAGCACGTGTCAGGCAGGCTTTAATTACATTGGGAAAAAAGTTTCCAAGATCTTTTCCTAAGTGCTGTTATTCATGAGGTAGACGCGGGAGTCTGCGGCCTATGGGATCCGACTCGGGGGGGCGGGGCCAACTCGGGGGCGTGCGCGGCTAATGGGCGTCGGTCAGGCCGCCCCACGGCGGGCCGTTCTCGACGGGAGCGGCGACGTTGGCCGACAGGCGCGTTAGCAGTGTGGTCAGAGTGGCCAGGTCGGTGTCGGCCAGGCCAGTTCGCAGCTTCGCGTCGAAGGCGATCGCGGCGGCGGCCAGCGACTGGAAGGCCTGATCGCCCTTTTCCGTCAGCGTGACGACCTGGATCCTGCGGTTGGCCGTGTCGCGGGTTCTCGTGATCAGGCCGTCGGCGTCCATCGCGTTCAGGTGATGGGTGAGCGTCGCCTCGGTAATGCCGATGGCCTCGGCCAGGTCGCGCTGCGGGCCCGGCTTGTGGATCTTCAGGTTGAGCAGGATCAGCCAGACCGGGAGGGTGCCGCCGGCCTCCGCCAGGGCCTTGTCGAAGGCGCGCCCGACGGCGCGCGCCACCTGGCTCAGGCGCAGCCCGATCGGGACAGGAAAGGGTTCCGGCATGGCTGTCAGCGTAACACCACCCATCGACGACTAAGAGTTTGACATCTAACTCTTAGATGTCTAAGTTATATCACATGAGAACTCTTGACGACCAGGTCGCCCTGGTCACAGGCAGCTCGCGGGGCATCGGCGCAGCGATCGCGACTGAGCTCGCCCGCGAGGGCGCCGCGGTCGCCGTCCACGGACGTGACCGGGAAGCCGTCAGCGACGTCGTCGCCGCGGTCAACCGCGACGGAGGCAAGGCCATCGGGGTGACCGGAGACCTGACCGGCTTCGAGCAGGTTGAAGCGATTCGCGGGCAGGTCGAAGCGGAACTCGGCCCGGTGGACATCCTCGTCGCCAACGCGGGTGGCAACTTCACCCCGCCCGCCCTGCTCGAAGAGATACCGGAAGACGGCTGGCGCGCGACCGTGGACGGCAACCTGCTCGCCACGTTCCTCACGCTCAAGAGCTTCCTGCCGGGCATGAAGGAGCGCGGCCGCGGCTCCGTCATCACGATCAGCTCGGCCGCGGGGCGACGCGCCGACGCGCGCTCTCCTATCCCCTACGCGGCGGCCAAGGCCGGGATCGCGCTGCTCACCCAGCAGGTCGCGGCTCAGGCTGGCCCGTCCGGCGTCCGCGCCAACTGCATCGCGCCGGAGACGATCCTGACCGAGCGTAACCGCGAGCGGATCCCGGCCGGGCAGCAGGCGGCCCTTGCCGACTGGCACCCGCTGAAACGACTCGGCACGCCGGCCGACGTCGCGTCCGCTGCCGCCTTTCTCGCCTCAGCCGACGCGGGGTGGATCACTGGCGTGATCCTCGACGTGGCCGGCGGCGCGGTCCTCGTGTAGTCAAAATCCAGAAAGGAAACCGATCATGGCCATGACAACTTTCCCACAAGACGCCGCCGCGGCGGGCCGCAGGCAGGCCAGGATCATGCGGGTGGTGAACGTGCCCATGCGGGCCGTGCTGAGCCTGCCGTTCCCCACGCCGCTTTCCGCGAACCTCATGCTGATCTCGTACACCGGCGTGAAGTCGGGCAAGGCGTACCTGCAGCCGGTGAGCTACGCGCGCGACGGCGACACGCTGCTGACCCCTGGCGGCGGCCGGTGGACGCTCAACCTCAAGGGCGGCAGGGAGGTCACCGTGCGGCTGCGCGGCCGCGACGTGCGGGCCCACGCCGACCTGATCAGCGACCCGGCCGAGGTCGAGCGGCTGCTCGGCGTCATCGCCGCAGGCAACCCGCGGGCGACGCGGTTCATCCCGCTGCCCCGCCGCCCGGACGGCAGCCTTGAGCCTGAGCCGCTCGCCGCCGCCATCAGCCACGGGTTCCGCATCGTCCGCTGGCACCTAGTGAGCCGGTCCTAGCGTTTGCCTGGCCGGCCGCCGTTGCCAGGCGGATGACCTCAGGTTCGCAGCGCGAGGTGGCCGCGGCTCATCACCGCCGTGCGCTGCGCGCGGCGGGCGATCGCGGCGTCGTGGCTGACCAGTACCAGCGTCAGGCCGCGCTCGCGCCACAGCTTCTCCATCAGCGCGATGATCTCATCCCTGGTCTCCTCGTCGAGGTTGCCCGTCGGCTCGTCGGCGAGCAGTACCTTCGGCTCCTTGACCAGGGCGCGGGCGATCGCGACGCGCTGCTGCTGGCCGCCGGACAACTCGGAAGGCAGGTGTCCCGCGCGGTCGGCGAGCCCCACGCTGTCCAGCGCGGCGGCCACCCGGCGGCGGCGCTGCGCGGCACCAGACAGGCGCAGCGGTATCAGTGCGGCCTCGACGTTCTCCGCGGCGGACAGCGTGGGCACCAGGTTGAACGTCTGGAAGATGAACCCGATCGCGGTCGCCCGCACCCGGGTCAGCTCCGCGTCGCTCAGGCGGCCGAGGTCGCTGCCGTCAAGCCGCACCTGGCCGCTGGTCGGGCGGTCAAGGCCGCCAAGCAGGTTGAGCAGCGTCGACTTGCCGTGCCCCGTGCGGCCCCTGATCGCGACCCACTCGCCGTCGTCGATCGTGAAGTTGACGTCGGCGACCGCCTGGACGGTGCGCGCGCCCGCGCGGTAGACCTTGGACACGCCGGTCAGCTCGTACATCGCCGGTCACCCCACCTTCGCGATCGCGTCGGCCGGGCGCAGCCGCCCGATCCGCCAGCTGGCGAACGCCCCGGCGAGCAGCCCGCCGAGCAGGGCGAGCCCGACCGCGGCGCCGAGAGCGACCCCGCCGACCGACGCGGAGAGCGGCACGGACACGGTGTGGCTGGTCGTCGGGTTGACTGCGCCGTTAGGCGTCATCATGTGCAGGCCGGTCGCCTGGGTCAGCGTCGCAGAAAGCGAGGGCGCGATCGCGTTGATGACCGCCGCGCCGACGAAGCCGAGGCCGACGCCGATGGCCGCGCCGAGCACCCCCACGGCGAGCGACTCCCCCATGACCTGGGCGATGATCCGCCGGCCGCGCCAGCCGAGCGCCTTAAGCGTGCCGAACTCGCGCACCCGCCTGGCGACCGCCGCCATGGTCAGCAGCACCGCGACCGCGAACGCGGCGATCAGCACCAGGATCGACAGCCACTTGCCGAGGTCGTTGGCGAGCTTCGCCGCCGAGGTCAGCGAGCCGGTCACCTGGCTCGCCAGGCTGCTGGGCGTGGTGATCTGCGCCTTCGGCAGCAGCTTGGCGATCTCCTGCTGCACGGTCGAGATGTCCGACGCGCTCGCGGCGGTCACGTAGATCGTGTTCACGTCGTTCTTCAGGCTGCCGCCTGCCGGCCCCTGCTGCGCCAGTGCCTGCGCGCGGGCGAGCGGGATGTAGACGTCGGGCGGGTTGCTGCCCTCCGACTGGGCGATGAGGCCGATAATCGTGAACTTCGTGCCGCCGATCTTCATGGTGCCGCCGGCCTTGAGGCCGTTGGACGCCGCGTAGCCCTTGTCGACGAGCGCCACGTTCTTGTCCGCGTCGGACGCCGTGAAGGCGCGGCCGGAGCTGACGGCGGCCTGGCTGAGCGGGCCGAGCTTGGGCTGGCTGATGTCGGCGCCGTCCACGGTGAACGACGTGGGCGGTGACGGGTTAGCCGAGATCGTGGTCTGGTTGTCGGTAAGCAGCATCCCGCCCGCGGCGGCCGTCACGTCGTGCAGCGCGGCGATCCTCGCCACCGACGTGGCGCTGACGGGCGAGTAGGACGTGCTGCCGAGGTTGTCGATCATGTAGCCGTTCTTAAGTGCGTGGCACTTGCCGTTGACGCACATCTGGGCGCCGTTCGGGCCCATCCCGAGGCTGACCTTGGTGCCGCCGCCGGCGCCGGGGCCTTGTGTGCGTGCGGACGGCGCCGCGCCGCTTACCGTGACGTCGGTGCCGACACCGTACAGCCCCTTGAGGACGTCGGCCTGGGCATTCTTGACCCCCGCCGCGGCGGCGGTCACCGTGAGCACGAGCCCCACACCGATGGCGAGGCCCAGCGCGATGAAGATCGCTTGCCGCATGCGGCGGCGCAACTCCCGCGCGAGATATGTGAAGAAGAACATGCCGTCGTTTCTAGGGCGGGGCCGGTTGCGCGACGGTGACACGGCGTGTAACCGCCGCGCAACCGG
>JAWWPV010001242.1:0-6229 GCA_033854775.1 Trebonia sp. | reverse complement strand
TGCTGCCCGCCGCGCCGGCCATCCGCCAGGAGGCCACGCTGTCCGCCCCGGCCGGCCACGGCCGGGTGGGCTTCGTGGCGGCCGCCGATGTGGCCGACGTCGCCGCGCAGCTGCTGACCGGCCCGGTCCCCGCGGGCGGCGAGCCGGGCGTGTTCACGCTGACCGGCCCGGACTCCCTCAGCTACTCGCAGGTGGCCACCCGGATCTCCGCCGTGTTCGCGCGCCAGGTGCGCTACGCCGACCTGCCGGAAGAGCGGGCCCGGGAGGAACTGCTGGGCTCGGGCCTGGCGCCCTGGGACGCCGAGGGGATGCTGGAGCTGTTCGCCTGGATCCGCGCGGGCGGGGCCGGCCAGCTCACCCAGGATGTGCGGGAGGTCACCCGGCACGCGCCCCGCGGACTGGACGACTGGCTCGAAGGGGCCCGCGCCACGTTCCTGGAGCCCCTGCTGGACGGTCCGGCTCCGACGTACTAGCCGCCGGCTACCCCGATGGGCGGCATGCCCCAGCTCCCGCTGTTATTCGGGCATATCGCCTCGGTGTGGGCCCCCGGCCGGGGGGCCGCCGCGGCGGGACGGACAGCGCCGCGCGCACAGGCTTCTAGATCCGTATAGCTACGTATCGTAGCTGATTGAGTACGGATTGCTATCGACGGGTAGGTCACCCTAGAGGGCGGAACCGGCCAGGTTCCCCGGCACCATGGGCCAGGAAGCGTGCGAGCGCATGCCGAAAGAGCTGCTGAGAGGGTCGGCGCGGCGCGTCGCCGCGCTGAGCGTGGTGGCCGTCATCGTCATAGCGGCCGCTATTGGCGTCACGATCTGGCGCTACGAGGATGCCCTGGCCCGCTCGCACGTGGCGACCGACGCGCGCGCTGATGCCACGCTCACCGAAGCGCTCGCCGCCTCCTTCTGGCATGAGCGCGAAGCGACGCACGAGTATCTCGCCACGGCCTCGCCGGAGCTATTTCAGGAGGCAGTTCGCCAGCGCCAGCAGTTCGTGCACACCGCGGGCACGCTGGCCGAAACCGAGGGGGCTAGCGAGGCGCGATTGCGGAAGCAGGCGGTGACAGGGAACGATAGGTTCTTCTCCCTCTTCACGCAGCTGAGGGCAAGCGCGGGAACGACGCCGACCCGTGAGACGGCAGCGAACGTGCGGCTGAGTGCGGCCGAGCCCCAGATCATCGGGCCCCTGACCCAGCTTGATTCCGCCCAGAGCAGCCGCGCGAACGCGGCGGAAGCGGCTGCCTCGTCAGCGTCCGGCCAGGCCCTCGGGATCGGGATAGCCGCCGCCGTCCTGGCCGTCCTGGTCGGTGCCGCATTCTCGCTGTTCGCGCTCCGACTGCTGCGCCGGGCCTTCGACCGGGAAGCGGACCTGACGGCAGCACTCGGCCGGCTGAACGAGCTCTTCGGCCGTATCCGCTCCACCTCGGCCGTCCTCGGCGAGGTCACCGGCGAACTGCGGCTGGCGGCGAAGAACGCGGCCGCGGTCACCAGCGAGCAGTCGTCGGCCGTCGCGGAAACGTCCGCCACGATCGAGGAACTGGCCACGACCGCCGGGCTGATCGCGGACAAGGCGCATGCCGTCGCGAAGGCGGCCGAGCGCACCGGTGACACGATGCGTGACATGCAGGAGAAGGTCGAGGCGATCGCCGGGCGTGCGCTCTCGCTGGGTGAGCGCGCGCAGAAGATCGGCGAGATCCTCGAGCTGATCAACGACATCGCGGGACAGACGAACCTGCTCGCCCTGAACGCCGCCATCGAGGCGGCCCGGGCCGGTGAGGCCGGGAAGGGCTTCGCCGTCGTGGCGGTCGAAGTGCGCAAGCTGGCGGAGCGGTCAGTTCACTCCACCGGCTCGATCAGCGTGATCATCACCGGGGTGCAGGACGAGACGAACGCAACGATCATGGCGACCGAGCAGGGCACCCGCCAGGCGCGTGAGGTTGGCGAGCTGATGGCGGCAACCGCGACGATGCTGGAGGAATCCATCCTCGCCACGCAGCAGCAGAAGTCAGCTGCTGACCAGGTGGACAGCGCGATCCAGCAGATCCGGGAGGCGGCGGACCAGCTCGCCTCGGAGCAGACCCAGTGGGCCGCAACCGCCGAGCGGCTCGAGACGCTGGTGGTCGAGCTCGACAGCGCCCTGCGGGATAACGACCGGAGCGCCTCCGGTGCGCGTTTACGTACGACTGCGGATCGCGTCTGAAACCTACGCGATGCCGGTCGAGCACGTGCTCGGGGTGGCTGACATCGGCCAGATCAGGGCCGTTCCGCGAGCCCGGCCAGAACTGCTCGGACTCTGGAACCGGCGCGGCCGCATCCTGCCGGTCGTCGACCTCGCACGGCTTCTCGGCGTGACACGGACCGGGCCCCCGGAGCGCGTGCTTATCGCCGAGGCCCGGGGCCACCAGGCATGTTTCGCCATCGATGACGTGAGCCAGATCGGCGAGCTGGAAGACCCGGCCGAGGAGACCGAGTCGGACCTGCTGGCGGGGGCCACGCTGGCCGACGGTGACCTCGTCGGGGTCATCGACGTGCCCAGGGCCTTCGATTCGCTCGAAGGGCTCAGCGGTGAGCGACCCTGACGCTGACCTGACCGAGCTATTCCGCGACGAGTCAGCCGAGCGGCTCGACCAGATGGATACGGCGCTGCTCGCGGTCGAGTCCGGGGCGGCGGGCGCCGAGACCATCGACTCGCTGTTCCGGAACGCCCACACCATCAAGGGTGCGGCCGGGATGCTCGGCTTCGACGATGTCCGTGTGCTGGCGCACGCCGCTGAGGACGTCCTGGCCAGCGTGCGCACGGCAGGCGTCTTCCCGCCGGACTTCGCGGCGCCGCTGCTGCGTGCGACCGCCGCATTGCGCGCGCAGGTCAACGGGACCGGGGAACCCGTGGCCGGCCTCCTCGATGATCTTGCAGCATGCCGGGCGGGGCCGCCCGGCGAGGAGCCCCCGGGGAGCGCGCCTGAGGCCAGCACCGTCACGGCCAGCAAGCCAGTCGCGGCCAGCAACCCAGTCGCGGCCAGCAAGCCAGTCGCGCCCGCGCCCGCCGCCGACATCCGGACACTGCGGGTTCCGGCCGAGAAGATCGACCACCTGCTCGACGTGGCCGGCGAGATCATGCAGTACCGGACCAGGCTGGCGCACTCGCTCGGCGGGGAGGCCGGGCAGTCCCAGGACGTCGCCGAGGCGTTCGGGGCGGGTGAGCGCATGCTCGATGACCTCAAGGACACCGCGGTCGGGATGCGGACGCTGCCGCTCGCGGTGATCGCGGGGCCGCTGCCGCGAATGGTCCGTGACGTCGCGCGGGCCGCGGGCAAGGAGATCGAGTTTGTGGTCACGGGCGCGGACACCGAACTCGACCGGGTGATCCTGGAGAGCCTGTCCGAGCCACTCGGGCACCTGCTGCGGAACGCGGTGATCCACGGCGTCGAGTCGCCGGCCGAACGGGAACGCGCGGGCAAGCCCGCCCGCGGACGGGTCGAGTTGCGCGCCACGCCACGCGGGAGCCTCGTCGAGATCGTGGTCACGGACGACGGAAGGGGCGCTTCACCGGAGGTGATCGGAGAAGCGCGCCGCGAGGGGTCGCTCGCGGACGTCCTCGCCAGGCCGGGGTATTCGACGGCGGAGAAGGTGACCGACCTGGCCGGGCGCGGCGTCGGCCTCGATGCCGTCCGGACCTACGCGCACTCGCTGGGCGGCAGCCTGGACGTTCGCAGCGAGCCCGGCCAGGGCATGGAGGTAATCCAGTTGCTCCCGGTGGCGCTGGCGCTGATGGAGGTGCTGCTCTTCGAACGCGGGGCTGCCGTATACGGCGTCCCGCTGGCGGTGGTGGAGAAGGTCGTGATGGTGACGGAGACGCTCACGCTCGAGGGCAGGTCCGCACTGGAGGTCGGCGGGAGATCACTGCCGGTCGCCGACTTCGCGGAGCTCATCGGCGCGGTGGCGCCGCCGCTGGGCGAACGGCCGCCGGCGCTCGTCATCTCCCTCGGCGCCCGCCGGGCCGTGGTGACCTGCGACGCGCTCCTCGGCGAGGAGGAGGTCGTGGTCAAGCCCCTCGGTCCGCTGCTGGCTGGCCTCGAGGGCTACCTCGGTGCGTCCATCCTGGGCGATGGCCGGATCGCGCTTCTCGTCGAGCCCGCGATACTCACCCGGAAGTCTCATGGCGTTCCCCGGCTGACCGGGCCCAGTACCGCGGACGGACGGGCCGAGGCACCGAAGGTCCTCGTGGTCGAGGACTCGTTCACCGTCCGGGAGCTTCAGCGCAGCATCCTGGAGGCGGCCGGCTACTCCGTGGTGACCGCTCGCGACGGGCGGGACGCGCTGGCCGTCCTCGACCGGGACGCGGGGGTCTCGCTGGTCATCACCGACCTCGAGATGCCCGAGCTGGACGGGATCGGCCTCACGCGGGCGATCCGGGCGGGCTCCGCGCGCTCGTCGCTGCCGGTTATCATCGTCACTTCGCGTGCCGCCGAAGAAGACCGGCTGAGCGGGATCGAGGCAGGCGCGGACGCCTACATGGCCAAGCGGAGCTTCGATCAGCAGGCTCTGCTCGCGACCGTCGAGCGCCTCGTCGGCAGGTGACGACGTGACGCCGCTGCGCGTGCTGATTTGCGAGGACTCCGGCACCTACGCCACTGCGCTGCGGCGGATGCTCGAGCACGACGCAGACATCACCGTCGTGGCCGTCTGCGCCACCGCGGAGGAGGCTCTTTCCGCGCTGTCGCGCACGGCGCCGGACCTGGTGACCATGGACGTCGCGCTGCCCGGTATGGGCGGGATCGACGCAGTCGGGAAGATCATGGGCTCCCGGCCGCTGCCGATCCTCGTGCTGTCCGGCCAGGCCGGCCCGGGAACCGGCCTGCCGGCGGCCGCGCTGGCCGCCGGGGCGCTCGACGTGCTCGCCAAGGACGACCTCGACCTGCTCGACCCGGCCGGCCCGTCGGGGGCCGCACTCCGGCACCGGATAAAGGTGCTCAGCCGCGCGCGCGTGATCCGCCATCTGAGCGCCCAGCTCGGCGGCCTCTCCGCCGGGCCGGTTCCGGCCCGCCGCGCCTCCGTGATCGGCATCTGCGCGTCAGTTGGCGGTCCCCAGGTGCTGATGCGCCTGCTCGACGCGCTGCCCGCCGACTACCCGATCCCGATCCTGGTCGTACAGCACATCGCCGCCGGTTTCACCGACGGGCTGGTCCGCTGGCTGGACCAGACCGTCGGCGTGCCTGTCGGCATCGCCGCGGCCGGCGCGGCGGCAGGCGCCGGGGTCTGGTTCGCACCGGAGGGCGCGCACCTCACGCTCGCTGCCTCCGGGCGGCTGGCCCTGGACACGCACACCGTTGCCGGGCACCACCGCCCGTCCGGTGATGTCCTGCTCACCAGCATCGCGGCGACGGCCGGGAGAACCGGTGTCGCGGTCGTGCTGACCGGGATGGGCAGCGACGGCGCGGCCGGCGCGGGTGAGGTGCTGCGCCGCGGCGGGCTGGCTATCGCGCAGGACGAGCGGTCCTCGGCGGTGTTCGGGATGCCGAAGTCCGCGATCGACCTCGGGGTCACGGTCGTTCTGTCCCCGGAGAAGATCGCGGCCTGCCTGCTAGGACTGGGCCGTGTGCCGGCCGCGGGGATCCGATGAACCCCGAACTGGCCGAGATCGCGGACCTGGTCCGCCGCGAGACCGGAATCGTGCTGCCGGCGGCGCGGGAGACGGCCCTCCTGGCGGCCGTGGAACGCACCGCGCCCGGACTGGGCACGGCAGCGTTCGCGCGGGCCACGTCGGACCCGGCAGGCGGCCGCGATCTGGTCGCCCGGCTGATCGACGAGGTAACGAACCAGGAGACGTTCTTCGTCCGGGATCGTGGCCAGCTGGACGAGATACCGTGGCATGCCCTTCTCCAGCGGGCCCGCGCGGCGAACTCAGGGACCATCCGCGTCTGGTGTGCCGGATGCGCGACGGGGGAAGAGGCCTACACGCTGGCCCTGCTGGCCGCGCAGGCGTTCGCCCCGGCCGGGGCGCACGTCGACGTGCTGGGAACTGATGTCTCCCGCGCCGCGCTGGCCAGCGCGGCAGACGGCCGGTACCGCGAGCGCGCCGTGCGCGCGCTAGAGCCCCACCTGCGCAGCCGTTACTTCCACCGGGGGGCCGACGGGAGCTACGTCGTCGGCGATCTCCTGCGCAGCCTGGTGCGCTTCCGCCCGCACAACCTCGCCCGCGATCCGAGCCCGCCACCGGGTGAAGCCCGCTT